>JAZNFY010000013.1:0-2951 GCA_045589195.1 Faecousia sp.
TGGAAGCCGCGGCCGTTGGCGTCGCCCTCGATCATGATCTCGATGAACGCCTTGTTGACCATATCCATTTCCTTCTTGCAGTCGCCGTAGGTGAAGTCCATCTCCTTGCCGCCGACGATGGCAGGCAGGTCTTTCAGGTCAGCGGGAACGGACCAGTCCAGGGTAATGTTGGAGAAGGGAGCCTGGGTACCCCAACGGCTGGGAGTGTTTACGCCGTAGATGAAGGACTGGATGCACTGCTTGACTTCCTTCTGGGTGAGGTTGTCCACCTTAACGAAGGGAGCAAGGTAGGTATCAAAGGAGGAGAATGCCTGTGCGCCTGCCCACTCGTTTTGCATGATGCCCAGGAAGTTGACCATCTGGTTGCAGAGGGTGGAGAGGTGGCTGGCGGGGGAAGAGGTGATCTTGCCGGGAACGCCGCCCAGACCTTCCTGAATCAACTGCTTCAAGCTCCAACCGGCGCAGTAACCGGTGAGCATGGACAGGTCGTGCAGGTGCAGCGCAGCGCTGCGGTGCGCCTCGGCGATTTCCGGATCATAGATCTCGCTGAGCCAGTAGTTGGCGGTGATGGCGCCGGAGTTGGAAAGGATCAGACCGCCTACGGAATAGGTAACGGTGGAGTTTTCCTTCACGCGCCAGTCGTTGATTTTCAGATAGTTGTCCACCAGATCCTTGTAGTTGAGCAGAGCGGAGTTGACGTTGCGGATCTTCTCCCGGTGTCTGCGGTACAGGATGTAGGCCTTGGCCACATCGGCGTAACCGGCATCGGACAGAACCTTTTCCACGCTGTCCTGAATGTCTTCCACGCTGATAAAGCCGTCTTTGATCTTGGCTTCGAAATCAGCGCTGACCTGTAAAGCCAGCATGTTGATCACGGTGGGGTGATACTGCTTGTTTTGAGCCTCAAAGGCCTTTACCATGGCGGCGCTGATCTTGGAAATATCAAACTCAGCGGTTTTGCCATCGCGCTTTAATACCTGATACATATTGCTACCTCCATAAAAATTAGAAAATACAGGCATGCGAATTTCTTGCCTGAAAAAATCGCAGTGCCTGTATTATAGCGGATAAATTTTCAAATGTCAATATGTTGTGTTCTAAAAATATTTAAAAACACAATATATTGGGGTCATTGGCCGCGAATGGAAATTTTTTCTATATATGGGGCGAGAATTTGGGCGTATTTTTCCATGGTTTCCGGTTCCGGCGGGGTCAGCCCCGGCAGGAGCACGCTGTCCCGGTTCACAAAGGGCTGTAAGAAAAGCGTTTGGGGCTTTTCGGGGGCGGTAAGACTGAAAAGATATTGCCCCATTTCCTCAATGGAGCTTTCGTCGTGGAGCTGGGCAACCACCGTGGTGCGGAACTCATAATCTATCTGACCGGAAAGAAAATAGCGAATACTTTCCTCCACCTTTTCCATAGAAAAGCCGGAGATGCCCACCGTTTCGCCGTACCGGGCGGGGCTGTTTTTGATATCCATGGCCACGTAATCCACCAGTTTTTCTTCCACCAGCTGCCGCAAAATTTCCGGCCGGTTGCCGTTGGTGTCCAGCTTTACCTTGTAGCCCAGAGCCTTGATCTCCCGCAAAAGCTCCGGAAGATCCGGTTGCAGCGTGGGTTCGCCGCCGCTGACACAAACCGCGTCCAGAAGGCCCACCCGCCCTTTCAGAAAGCTTAGGAATTCGTCCTTTTCCATAAAAGGCCGTTCACTGCGGCCCAGAAGGTCACTGTTGTGGCAAAAAGGGCAGCGGAAATTGCACCCTTGGAGAAACACGGTGCAAGCGATCTTGCCGGGATAGTCCAGCAGTGTCATTTTTTGCAGTCCGGAAATGAACATGGATACTACCTGCCTTTCTTTATTATCCTTATTATAGCAAACGCCCGCGGCTTTGGAAAGAGGAAAAGGGAAAAATCAGTTGACATTTTCCGGAAAATCTATCATGATAAAGAAAAGCATCGAAAGAAGGGTATGCTATGAAGCAATTACAAATCGCCGTGATCCAGCCGCCTTATTATGCCGGGGAAAAGCCGGACGCGGCGGTGGCAGATTTTCTGCTGAAACAGTTATGGGCAGCAGAGGAAGGTTCTCTGGTGGTCTTGCCGGAGTATTCCAATGCCGGCGGTCTTTCCGATCCGGAGCAGATTTTGGCTGCTGTGCCCCGGGCAGAGGAAATGCTCCGTCAGGCGGCCGCAGCGGCAAAGCAGAAAAAGCTTTACGTGTCCATGAATGTGTTGGAGCGCCGCAGCGGCGCGCTGAAAAACAGCACGTACCTGTTTGCTCCTACCGGGGAGAAGGTTTTTGTCTATGATAAGCAGCATCTGCCTCCGTCAGAGGTGAAGCTTGGCATCCAGCCTGGCAACGAAACCGGCAAATGCCGCTGCGTTTGCGACGTGGATGGAATCCGGTTCGCGTTTATGACCTGCTATGATGTATATTATAATGAGCAGATCGAGTTTATCGCAGGCCATAAACCGGATATCATTATTGTCCCCGGCTACCAGCGGGGCGAGCGGACGGATATCATCCGCGCTCAGGCAAAGCTCATGGCCTTCCGGTGCAATGCTTTTGTGGCAAGATCGTCCGTTTCTATGGATAGTGACGAGCGGGGCGGCTGCTCCATGATCGTTTCTCCCGACGGTGAAATTTTGCAGGATCTGGGAAAAGCTGTGGGCGCCATCCGGGAAAAGGTTGACCCCAAGTTTAAGTATATGCGCTCCGCAGGATTTGGCGGCGGCCTGGTCAGAAACGATGAGTTTATTGAAAACGGAAAATGCCCCCAGGCCTTTACAGAATAAAACTACCCCCGGTGCTTATTTGAACTGAACCAGTAAAACTGGACAATAGACAAAATCACCCCTGGTGTAGGATAATAAATACATCAGGGGGGATTCATTATGAGAAAAAGTAGATACACGGAAAAGGTAGGGCTGCTGGGCATCATTGAAAAAAA
>JAZNFY010000014.1:0-11354 GCA_045589195.1 Faecousia sp.
CGCTCTACCGCGCCGATCATTATCCTGTTCGGCGTGTTTGTGGTGGTCTTGGGCTTGCTGTCCTGGAACAGCTGGCTGAGTCTTCTTCCCATCGGCGCAAAACTATTGACCACCGTATCCTACGGCATGAAAAACGAACGGCTTCTTCGGTTCATCACCCTGCCGTCCTGCCTTTTGTGGATCAGCTACAACGGCATCATCGGCTCATGGGAGGCAATGCTGGCCGATTTTCTGGCGCTCTTTTCCATTTTGATCGCCATCTATAAATTTGACATACTGCACAAAGCACAGGAGGAACAAATATGAAAACATTGCTGGGCGTGGATGTGGGTACCACATCCTTAAAAATGGTTCTTTTCGACGTAGAAGGCAACGCCTTAAAGACGGTATCCAAATCCTACACCCTGGAAACTTCCGGTGACCGGGTGGAATTTGATCCGGAACAATACTGGCAGATGTTTTCCGAAGGCTACCGGGAAATTAAAGCTGAATACCCGGTCACTGCACTGGCCATCGACACCCAGTGCGAGACGCTGATCGTCACCGACGGCCAGGGAAAAGCCCTTTATAACGCCATCGTATGGCTGGACAACCGGGCAACGGAACAAGCAGAAAAAATCGACCGGAAATTCGGCGTAAAAACTGTATACGAGGTCACCGGCCAGCCGGAGATCACCGCCACCTGGCCCGCCTGTAAGCTGATGTGGCTGAAAGAAAACGAGCCCGAAATTTTTAACAAGGTGGAAAAGATCTTCCTGCTGGAAGATTACCTGCTTTACCGGCTCACCGGCCAATTCGTGACAGAAAAAACCTTGCAGTCTTCCAGCCTGTACCTGGATATCCGCAGTGGCTGCTGGTGGCAGGAAATGCTGGATTTCATCGGTGTGCGGCCGGATCAGCTGCCCCAGCTTTGGGACAGCGGCAAGGTCATCGGCACCTTTGACGGAACTGTGGTTGTTACCGGCATTATGGACCAAATCGCCGGCGCCATCGGCGCAGGTGTCACCGACAGCACCGTCACCAGTGAAATGACCGGCACTACCATGGCCATCGTGGCTCCCGCCGACGCCATGCCCGCCTATCAGGAAGGCAGCCGGGTGCCCTGTCACGTCAACTATGACGGCAAATACTGTCTGCTCACCTGGACGCCCACCGCCGGCATCGCCCAGAAATGGTTTAAGGAAAATTTCTGCGAGGGCATGAGCTTCAACGATTTAAATGCTCTGGCGGCAAAAGTGCCCGCCGGTTGCAGCGGGCTGACCTTTATGCCCTACCTGTGCGGCAGCATCATTCCCAAATATAACCCCGATGCCCGGGGCGCATTTTTGGGTCTGACCATGGAACATACCCGGGGTCACTTCGTCCGGGCCATTCAGGAATCCGTGGCGTTTATGCTTCGGGAGCATCTGGAATATCTGGGTGTCAACTTTTCCCAGATCCGCTCCACCGGCGGCGGCGCTGCCAGCGACCTGTGGTGCCAGATCAAGGCAGATGTCACCGGCAAGACCATCGTCACACTGAAAAACGCCGAGGCGGCCTGTCTGGGTACCGCCATCGTAGCCGGCGTAGGCGCGGGGATCTACGAAAGCGTCACCGAGGCCAGCCGCAATCTGGTACAGACCGACCGGGTCTTTACCCCCAGCGGCGAAAGCTACGAAGAAGCCTTCGCCCGATACTTAAAATACGAAGAGGAAAACGTGTAACCGTTACCGCCGGCGCAATGCCGGCGGGTTTTCTCTAATCATAAACATTCCGTGAACTTTTTTGCCGGGAGGTTGAAATCCCCGGTTTTTTCCATATAATAATAGTAATCTGCGAAAGGAGGCGGTCGCCGTGAATCTGCTCCGGAATCTGGGAGCGAAAATAAAAGCCGGTTTGCAGCGATTTATGCTGGGCCGCTACGGTACGGATAAGTTAAGCATGTGGATTCTGGGCGCGGGCGTGATTTTATGCCTGCTGACCATGTTCATTCCCGTCCCACTTTTGGACTTGATTTTCACCCTGGCCTCTTACGCGCTGATGTTCTGGGCTCTGGGTCGTACCTTCTCCCGGAACACCTACAAGCGCTACCAGGAAAACCGGAAATTTTTGCTGCTGCTGGAACGGCTGAAAGACCGTCAGCACCGGCATTACAGCTGCCCCAAATGCCGCCAGCCGGTGCGCGTGCCCAAGGGCAAAGGCAAAATTGCCATCACCTGCCCCAAATGCGGGGAAAAGTTCATTCGCAAGTCATAATACATTCACCCACAACCCCCTCTGCCGAGGGGGTTTGATTGTTTCATCGCGAAAAGACGGGGGATATTTATTTTCTTATTTCTCCCCCTTTGCCGACCCTTTTTGTACAAAAAACTTTGCATCTGCCACATATGAAAGCGGAACCTCAAAGGTGCCGCCATTAAACAACTAACTGTTTCCGCGACTGGAAAGTAACTTTACTTGATTTTAGTAAATAAATTATGTATAATTAACTTTGTATAGCCTTATTAAGCTAAGAATTGCAG
The DNA here is from genome assembly GCA_045589195.1 of Faecousia sp. Lineage (GTDB taxonomy): Bacteria > Bacillota > Clostridia > Oscillospirales > Oscillospiraceae > Faecousia. Next base: position 2,502 of record JAZNFY010000014.1, read on the forward strand.
CAATTTAAGGTGTTCTCTAACAAAAACCCTATGAAAACCACCGCATATACTCATCTTAAAAGAAACGGGGAACAATGAAAATGGAAGATGGGCTCGTATCAATTATTATGCCGTCATGGAACACTGCCAAATTTATAGGCGCATCCATTCAATGCGTTTTAGACCAAACGTATCAAAAATGGGAGCTTCTCATTGTGGATGATTGTTCTACAGATGAAACAGACAAAATCGTAGCATCATTTAAAGACGAGCGAATCAAATATTTTAAAAATGAACAAAACAGCGGTGCAGCGCTGACCAGAAACCGCGCGATGCGCGAGGCTCAGGGCGAATGGATTGCGTTTTTGGACTCGGATGACCTGTGGATGCCGGAAAAGTTGGAGAAACAGCTTGCGTTTATGAACAGCAACGGCTATGTCTTATCATACACAGAATACGAAAAGATTGATGAAGAGGACAAGAAACTTGGTATTTATGTAACCGGTCCAAATGTGGTTAATAAAAGAAAGATATACAATTACGACTATATCGGACAACTCACTATGATGTACAGCGCAAAACACTTTGGGCTGATTCAGATAAAAGACATCAAGAAAAATAACGATTACGCAATTAGACTTCAACTATACAAAAAGCCCGGAACCAAAGCATATCTTCTTAGGGAGAACTTGTCTTTGTACAGAATAAGAAAAGCAAGCATCAGCCACGATAAATTCAAAAGAAAGTTTAAAAGTCACTACGACTTGTTTCATTTGTGTGATGAAAAGCCTGCGCCGCTAGCGTTGTGGTATGCTTGCTGGAATATGTGGTATGGGCTATTAAAGAAATGGCATTACGAGAAAACTTTTTGTTTGGAGAAGTAAAGAATGATACGTCAAGCAACACCGAATGATTTATCACAAATTGCAGCGGTCCATGTTAAGTGCTTCCCCGATAATTTTTCAACAGCATTAGGAAAATTCGGTGGAGGATATCTACAAAGACGTTTCTATTGGGAATATATGAAAGACAATCCGGAGCTGTTTCTGGTTGCTGAGGATGAACAGAAACAGATCATTGGTTTCTGCATGGGATATTATCGCAGTAAAACAGATCACATGAAGCTGTTTTACAAGCACAATGCCATCCCAATTGCTTTGCAGATGCTTTTCCTTCTTCTTTCTTTTAACAAGCAAGCTTGGTTAAAGATCAGGCAAATTGCGAAAAAAGAGGCGCAATTTAAGCGTACAGACGATCGGGTTAAAATCGATCCTCGCACAGCAGGTGACTTGCTGTCGATTTGTGTTCTTCCTGAGTATCGCGGTATGGGAGTAGCACAGAAGCTACTCGAGAATTATGAAGCAGTGTTGACTGACCGCAACATGGAACTTTGCCTGCTGGCTGTTTCCGTTGAAAACGGACGTGGAATTCGCTTTTATGAGCGCAATGGATATATCCCTTATATGGAAAAACTCGGGCAGGCACGGGCTACCTAGAAAAACCGTAATAAGAGGTAAAGAGTATGAGGATTGTGAAATTAAAAGGCGGACTTGGAAACCAAATGTTTCAGTATGCATATGCAAAGCTGATAGAGAAAAAAACAAAGGAAACCGTTGCGCTGGATTTTACATCTTTTTCTTCATTGAAAAACGATACTGTTCGTGTTCCGCGTATTAAGCGCTTCGCTATATCGCTGGACGCGGCAACGAAAAAGGACATTGCTGATGTCTGCCTGTTTCCTCACCAGGGAAAATCACAATCCTTTATTTACCGTTGCGGTATTTTGTTGGAGAAGCTCTTCAACAAAAAATATTTTCTCGAACCCACCAGAGCGTACATTGATCCCGACAAGCTACTGAAATATACATATTTTGATGGCTATTGGCAGTCATACCGCCATGTCGATGAAGTTGCAGATGCGATCAAGGCGGATTTTGTACCTCAAGCTCCATTATCCGAAAAAGCGCAGGAACTCCAGCGCAAAATGATGGAGCAAAACTCCGTTTTCATTGGTGTAAGGCGCGGCGACTATATGGCCGAGACGCGCCACTATGGAGTGCTTTCCAGCAGCTACTATGTGGCCGCAATGGGCTTGATCGCAAGCCATGTAGATTCACCTGTATTTTATGTTTTTTCCAACGACATCGATTGGTGCAAAACGAATATTAACTGGGGTTCTCATCAGGTGCAGTTCCGGGATAACGAGACATTGGTTGATGACTTTGAAGAACTTATGCTCATGTCCTCCTGCAAGCATGCGATCATCGCAAACAGCACTTTTAATTGGTGGGGGGCGTATCTGATTAATAATCCTGATAAGATCGTCGTTTGCCCTGAAAAATGGTTCTTTGATGATAAGCCGATTGATATCATTCCGCCGCAGTGGACGCGAATTAAGGAGGTTTAAGCTCATGGCCAAATCCGTGCAGCAAATGCCTAAAATCACGGTGATTATAGTGACATATAACGCCGGAGAAAAGTTGAAGTATACTGTTGATTCGGCCTTGCAGCAGACCTACGAAAACATTGAGGTTCTTGTAAAAGACGGCCTGTCCAAAGACGGGAGCACAGCTTTTCTGTCAGAGGAACCGTACGCTTCCCGGGTAACCTATTTCTCGGAGAAAGATGGCGGTATTTATGAAGCAATGAATCGGGCGGTTGAACTATCAACCGGTGATTATTTGGTGTTTATCAACAGCGGCGATAGTTTGCATAACGAGAGCTCTCTTGCAGAAGCGGCGCAACATATCATTGCCGACGGATTTGCGCATGACATCTATTATGGGGATAATTTCACCTGCAACAGAAACTCTGTTACTTACAGTCCTAAAAAATTAACGAACTATGTGTGCTTTTGCGGCGTGATCGGGCATCAAACGATTCTGTATTCAGCAAAAGTGTTCAACCTGGTGAAGTATGATCTTCGTTTCCGGATTTGCGCCTGTATTACCCATTATATCGTTGCGTTTCGGCGGCATCATATGAAATTCAAGTATATTCCCGTTGTTATCTCCAACTACGAGGGTGGCGGCGTTTCCGACTGCGCGGCAGGCAGAAAAAGATCTATTCGTGATCGGCGTATTTGCTTGCGGGAAGAGTATGGTTGGACATACTACTGGTACACTTTCTTGACGATCGTTACATTGAAGCGTCTCAAGCAGGATTTGAGTTCAGCGGAGTGGTTTGAACCGACCTATCGCAAACTTACCATGCTGATAAAGGGGAACAAAGGATAATATGAGTATGAACACTGTCAGGGAAAGAACACCTTTTTTTTCGATTATTACCGTGGCGCTGAACGCAGAACAGTATATCGGTCAGACCATCGCTTCCACTTTGGAACAAACTTTTTCTGACTTTGAGATCATCGTGAAAGACGGCCTGTCCAAAGACGGAACCTTGGCGCAGATACCAGAAGATGCGCGAATCCGCATATACAGCGAGAAGGATTCGAGCATCTACAATGCTATGAATCAGGCAATTTCCTATGCAAAAGGAAAATATTTGATTTTCATGAATTGTGGAGATGTGTTCTACGATTCGACCGTCCTGGATCGGGTTCATAACTTCATTGTCGAAACCGATTGCGGAAAGAGCGGCATTGTAATTGGAGACTGTTACAGCAAGGGGATGTATAAGTGCCAGAACGGCTGTGAAAACAGGTTCAAGCAGTATCGATGCTCGGGTTTTTCACACCAGTCCATGTTTATCAGAAGAGATGTGTTCATGACTCTTGGTGTTTATGATGAGTCATTTCGAATGTATGCAGATATGGAAATGTTTTTACGGTCTTTTCGTTCGGGTAATGGGATTGGATATATTCCTTATCCGATTTGCGACTATATGGGCGGTGGCTTTTCTGATGGCAAAAAGGCAAAGAAACAACTGGATGACGATAAACGAAGAATTAGAAAGCGGTATTTTTCAACAAGAGAGCGCATCAAATTTTTCCTGCTATTTCACGGAACATTGCCAGGCGTTAGAAATTATCTGGAAAGCGACAATGCACCGGAGTGGATTAGGCAAAAGTACCGTAGATTAAGCAACCGATTGAATAATTTAAATAATTGATTGTGCAGCGACACTTAAAACGGTACTGGCAAAAAATAGTGACACAAATTTGCCAAATAGGTGCCGATGGATAGGATATTGTTATGAAAATTTGCTTTTGTATAGGAAAATTAACATTCAGTGGTGCAGAAAATGTAATTAGATACCTTTCCGAATCGTTAATAAAACGTGGGTATGAGGTATCCGTTGTGCTTACAGAGGAGCTTCCGAGAGAACAGGATCGGATAGAAGGTCTTACGGTTGAGGGAGCAATCATACGAGAAGGCGGATTCGTCAATGCGCTGCGGCGGATCAAAGCGATCCGCACTGCACTGAAAAAACTTAATCCGGATATTTTCGTTATTTTCAACTATACCATGGCATTTACGGCTGTGCCGGCAGCAAAGCTTTGTAAAGGAATGAAAATAGCGGTATGTGAGCGAAACGACCCGACTTCGGTGCCGAAAAGCAGCAAGCGGAAACTGGCGCGGGATTTCCTGTTCCGCTTTGGTGATGTTTGTGTATCTCAGACGAATACGATTGCGGACTACTTCAAGAAGATCGTTAAGAAAAATGTTGTAATCCCAAACCCGATCCGCGAGCCCGGTATTATGTGTCCTGATGTAGCGAAGCGGAAAAAGGTTTTCGCAACGGTTGCCAGACTCGATGATTATCAGAAGAATCAATCTATGCTGATCCGTGCGTTTGCATTAGTTCTTCAAAAACATCCGGATTATGAACTGCATTTCCTGGGTTGTGGTCCCGATCAGGGAAAGTACACGGCGTTGATTAAAGAATTGGGTGTTGACACTCGTGTAAAACTGCTCGGTAATGTAAAAAAGCCGTTGGAATACATTCGGAATTGCAGGGGATTTCTTCTTTCGTCAAATTACGAGGGTATGCCCAATGCGTTGATAGAAGCTATGTCCATTGGTTTGCCATGTATATCTACGGATTGTCTTGGTGGCGGCGCAGCGGCTCTTATCAAGGAGGGCGAGAACGGTTTTTTGATTGAACGTGGGAATGAGCAGCTTTTTGCAGAACGAATCACTTCCCTTATAGAGGACGATGCGCTCTGCCAACAGATGGGCAAAAACGCATATAAAATTAACGACACCTTAGCGGGGGATCGTATTGTGACAATGTGGGAAGAAATGATTAAAGATGTTCTTTCTATGGAAAAGGAGGATATTTCTTCATGAGTTTTGTAGCAAAGAATATCCGTGTGCCTGCAAAAAGAGGCAAACTAACAATAAGCACACATGATCTTGCAATATGGTCTATTGTGGTTTATATCATTTGCTCTATCGTGTTTGAGTTTACCGCTATATCAATAACAGCATTGGCATCTATTTCTTTATACTTGTGTTTAGGTTGCTGCATGCTGGATTGCATATGTAACAAGAAAATCCGATTTCATTGGACAATTGGCACATTACTTGTATTTGGTGTATTAATATGGATATCTTTATACTATACGCCTGCAAGTACGACCTATACCGAAAGTCGTATGTATAGATATTGGACTTCCTTGGTTCTGATGTTTTTAATAATATGTGTAAAGCCCAATACAGATGATATTATTAAATTTATAAATGCGTTTGTGATTGCAGGCGCTGTTCTGGCTCTGTACATCTACTTTTTTTATGGCCTGGATGTGCTGGCAAATTCTGAAACGCGCCTTCAAAATGGCGACTTCGGTAATGTTAATGTGGTTGGTTTGCACTGCGCTTTTTCTGCAATGCTTGCGATTTATCTGATGGTTGCGCAAAAAAAGAGCAAGCTGTATTGTCTTATTGCTTTTGCAATCTGTCTGCCGTGCATTATGTTTTCTGGTTCGCGCAAAGCACTGCTTACCCTGATCATCTGCCTGCTTGCGTTTGTTTTCTTGCATTCGAAAAATGTTATGCTGATCAAGAGAATACTCCTTGCGGGGCTGATTCTGCTGGGAATAGTCATTATTTTGAATGTCATTCCTGCGTTTGCGCCAATCAAGGAACGATTGCTGGGTCTGTTTGACTTGTTTGGCGGTGAAGATGCTTCGGTTGTAGGTGACAAAAACCGTATGCTCTACTTGGCTGGTGGTTTTCAGGCCTTTTTGGAAAAGCCCATCTTTGGGCATGGTTTCTGTTATTCTTATCACATTTTTGGTGCGTATTCACATAATAATTTTGTGGAAATACTAATGTGTCATGGAATTGTAGGTTTTCTGATTTATTATTTTGTGTTTGTTAGAATGATGCATGATTGCTACCGGTCCAGGATAGATCATCGGCTTAAGGTGTTTGTGTACCTTGTACTGCTAAAAATGCTGCTTGAAGATGTTGGAAGTGTGACGTACTACAATCGTGCCACTTTTTTGATGCTCTCAATTCTTGCTTGCTGTATCAGTGCAACAATTGAACAACCGCGGAAACTTCAGAGAGCAGTATTTTGATGGGGTTTTAGCGGAAGAACTGACGAGGAGAGAGTTATGGAAAAAAGCGGAAGGATTATGAGGCTCGCGATTAATGCTCTGAGAATGCCGTTCCTTGCAGTAATTATGAGAAAGAAGATATATGCAGAGGGAAGGCTGTTAATTTCACCGCATGCGCACATATCCGTTGACCGACATGCGCAAATCAATATCGGTGACAGATGCCAAATCGAAGATGGTACACTTATCAGAGCGGGGGGAAAAGGCTGCCTGACACTGGGAAAGCATGTGTTCATTAACCGAAATTGTATGATAATTTGTAGACGTTCAATTTCGATTGGCAATAAAACAACGATTGGTCCTAATGTATGTATATATGACCATGATCACGATTTTAGGCGCGGCGAAGGGTTTATTGAAAAACCGGTAAGCATTGGTGAAAATGTCTGGATCGGCGCCGGCGTGATCGTTTTGAAGGGGTGCAAAATTGGCAACAATGCTGTTGTTGGCGCCGGAGTTGTTGTTACGAAAGATATACCAGACAATGCTATTGTTTATGGCAACAATGAAATGCGGATAAAAATAAAGAAACAAAACTGTGTCTAGCGCTGTTATCTGCCGCATGTCCAATGCGACGAAATGGTCCGCAATTACAGAAATTTTGTCCAATTTGGTTGCACCTATAAGTAGTATGGTTCTGGCGAAAACCCTTCATTTTAGTGTGAGCGCAAGCTGTTTAGCAAAGATGGTTTCTCAGATGGAATATCAATCATATTATGGAGAATAACACAATGGAAAATAGCAGCCTATACTTATCTCAATCCTATAAAGATGCTTGGGACGATTACAACCGCGCGCTTAAATCTACCACATTTCCAGTATGGGACCATATCATTCTGACAGCGTCTAACGCACATCAGGCTCGTTCCTTCGAGCTTCAAATCAACGCGAGAAAGGAATATCTTCCGTCCCGTACGAAGTTTACCGTGATTCCTGATGAAGGTGGCGTACGTGTTGGTTCGGGCGGAGCTACGCTCTCCGTCCTGAAATGGCTGAACGAAAATGGCGGTTGGGCCGGGAAGCGCGTACTTGTGATCCATTCCGGCGGCGACAGCAAGCGTGTACCCCAGTACAGTGCCCTTGGCAAGCTGTTCAGCCCTGTTCCGCATATGCTTCCAGACGGCCGTTCTTCTACATTATTTGATGAATTTATCATTGCTATGTCTGCGGTTCCCGGGCGCGTTCGAGAGGGAATGCTTCTCCTATCCGGCGATGTTCTTTTGCTGTTCAACCCATTACTAATCGACTGGTCCGGCTCCGGCGCAGCTGTCATTAGCTTCAAGGAGAATGTGGAGACCGGCAAAGATCACGGTGTGTACCTCCGCGGCGAAGACGGCAATGTCCGTCAATTCCTGCACAAGCAGAGTATCGATATGCTTCGATCTGTTGGCGCAGTGAACGAAAACGGCATGGTAGATATCGACACCGGTGCGATTCTGCTCGGCACCGACCTTCTGAATTCTCTGTTCTCGTTGATTTCCACGAAAGGTATCAACGATGAAAAGAAGTACAAAGCCTATGTTAACGACAAGGTACGCCTGTCCCTCTATGGCGATTTCCAGTATCCTTTGGCCTCAGACGCTACGCTGGAACAGTTCTACAAGGAGAAGCCCGAAGGTGAATACAGCGACGAGCTGACTGCGTGCCGTACTGCTATTTGGAATGCGTTGCATTCCTACAACCTCAAACTTCTGCGCCTTGCGCCCGCCAAATTCATCCACTTCGGTACGACCAGAGAGATTCTATCGCTCATGACTGCTGATGTAAACAAGTACAAGGAGCTTGACTGGGCGCAAACCATTAACAGTTCCATGAATGCCGGCGCTGGATACAATTCAGTTGTCTCTTCCGGTGCGGATGTCGGTGAGAATTGTTATTTTGAGGTCTCCTATGTTCATACCGCCGCCCACGTGGGAACAGGAACTGTCCTTAGCTACATCGACATCCATGATGAAACAATTCCTTCGAATGTTGTGCTCCACGGCCTAAAACAGCTCAACGGCAAGTTTGTATGCCGCATTTTTGGTGTCCAGGACAATCCTAAAGAAAACAAGCTGTTCGGCAAGGTATTACCTGCAGGACTGAGCACAACCCTCTGGAATGCTCCCATCTATCCGGAACGGAACACCGTTAAAGAAGCCGTGGCTGCTGCGCTGGAACTATATGAGAAGGTTGCCAATGACAACTGGGTTTCGATTGAGCCTGGCAAGTCTTTGGCCTCCGGCTTCAACGACGCCGATCCCGAAGCAATTCTGGCCTGGAACAAGCGCATGGCAGAACTTGTGGCCATGAACGATATCCAGCAAATGATTGATAACCGTCTTCCCGCATCCAAAGCGCATCTTGCA
>JAZNFY010000015.1:0-5570 GCA_045589195.1 Faecousia sp.
TTGCCTGTCTGCTATTTTCTTATACTTTTTGTTCGCAGTAAATGCAGCGGTAGATATTGGCGTCTGTGTCCGTCAGCTTGGAGATCTGGGGCAGCTCCTGTTCAGTCTGGCAGATGCACTTGGGATTGCGGCACACCTGGTCATAAACATAACCGGCGGTGTCGATTTCTTCTTTTTTCGGATTTTGCGCTTCTTCCAACAATTTTAGAATCAGCGCCATGCGCATGAATTTTCCGTTGAGCGCCTGACGGAAGTAAGCAGCCCGGGGATCGCTGTCCACCTGTACACTAATCTCGTTGACCCGGGGCAGGGGATGCAGAACGCACATGTTCTCCTTGCCGAGAGCCATTTTTTCCGGGTTGAGAACATAGCTGTCTTTCAGACGGGCATAGTCCTCGGGGTTGTCAAAGCGCTCCCGCTGGATGCGGGTCATGTAAAGCACATCCAGTTCCGGCATAGCCTCTTCCAGCGAGGTAACCTCTGTGTAGGGGATCTTATGCTTTTCCAAAATGTTAAAGCGCACAAAGCCGGGGATCTTCAATTCTTCCGGAGAAATGAGGACAAACCGAATGCCCTCGTAGCGGCTCATGGCCTCAATGAGAGAATGTACCGTTCTTCCGTACTTCAAATCGCCGCAAAGACCGATGGTCAGATTGTTCAGTCGACCCATTTCCCGGGAAATGGTCAAAAGGTCAGTCAATGTCTGGGTAGGGTGGTTGTGACCGCCGTCACCGGCATTGATAAAGGGGATAGTGGCCGCCTGGGATGCCACATAGGGCGCGCCTTCGCTGGGATGGCGCATAGCGGCAATGTCCGCGTAGCAGCTGATCATCTTGGCGGTATCGGCAACGCTTACGCCCTTGGCGGCAGAGGAAGAGGAGGCTTCGCTGAATCCTAAGACAGAGCCGCCCAGTTCCAGCATTGCAGCCTCGAAACTCAGCCGGGTGCGGGTGGAAGGCTCGTAGAACAGGGTAGCCAGCTTTTTATAGCGGCAAGCTTCCCGGTATTGCTCCGGGTGGGCGATGATATCCTTCGCGCGGAGGATCAGCTGATCCAGTTCTTCCACGGAAAAGTCCAGTATACTGATTAAGCTTCTCATACTTTTGCTCCGTTTACAGCAAGATAATTCTTGATCCTGGTCACATTTTCCTCGTTGGCCGGATCTTCGCTGAGATACTCGATAATGTCATATACATCAACAACAGAATATACAGGGAAACCGAACTGTTCTTCAATCTCCTGCATAGCGCCCTTATCGGTCTGACCCTTTTCCTTCCGGTCTACCATGATAAAGGTGGCGATGACCTTGGTGCCGTCCAAGTGGGACAAAATTTCCATACTCTCCCGAATGGCGGTTCCGGCGGTGATCACGTCCTCAATGATGACGATTTCCTCGCCTGCCTGGGGCACATAACCGACGAAGGAGCCGCCCTCTCCGTGATCCTTTACTTCCTTGCGGTTAAAGAAGAAGGGTAGGTTCAGGCCGTTCCGGGAAAGGGCAACGGCAGCAGAAATGGAGAGGGAAATACCCTTGTAGGCAGGGCCATAAAGCACAGCTTGCTTTTTGCCCAGCTTGTCAAAATAGGCCTTTGCATAAAATTCACCCATTTTGGTGATTTGATCGCCGGTTTTGATCATGCCGGCATTGACAAAATAGGGGATCTTTCTGCCGGATTTGGCGGTAAAATCGCCAAATTTCAATACGCCCGCTTCTTGCAGGAATTCAATAAACTCTCTTTTGTAGGCTTCCATGGTATCTCTCCTTATCAGTCGCAAAATTCTGCCACGCAGCGCTCATAAGCTGCAACGGGGTCAGCAGCGGCGGTGATGGGTCTGCCCACAACGATGTAGTCAGAGCCGATTTCCTTGGCAGCGGCGGGGGTCATGACCCGCTTCTGGTCACCGATGTCTCCGTCCGCAAAGCGCACACCGGGGGTGATGGTAAGGAAATCTTTGCCGCAGCGGTCGTGCACCTTGCCGGCTTCCAGGGGAGAGCACACAATGCCATCCAACCCGGCATTTTTTGCGGTTTCGGCGTAGTGCATCACCACTTGATCAATGGGCTCACGGATGAGAAGATCCCGCTCCATGGTTTCCTGATCGGTGGAGGTCAGCTGCGTTACGGCAATGAGCAGGGGACGGGTGCCGTCGGCCCGGGTAAGGCCTTCCAGAGCGCCTTGCATCATAGCGGTAGCGCCGGCTGCGTGGAGGTTGGTGATGTCCACATCCAGATTGGATAGAACAGCCATGGCCTTTTTTACGGTATTGGGAATGTCGTGCAGTTTTAGATCCAAAAAGATCTTATGTCCTCTTTTTTTAATCTCTTTTACAATACTGGGGCCCTCTGCGTAGTAAAGCTCCATGCCGATCTTCACAAAAGGTTTTCTGCCGGTGAATTTGTCTAAGAATGCAAATGTTGCCTCGGCAGAGGAAAAGTCGCATGCAACAATCACGTCTTTACCCATTATTTTGCACCTCCAATAATATCTTTCAGCCGCTCGATGCGGTATTTTTCCATAACTTGGGGCAGATCCCGGATAATATCCCGGCAAATGTAGGGGTTGATGAGGTTGGCCGCGCCGATTTCCACGGCAGTAGCACCGGCGAGCATCATTTCAATCACATCCTCAGCAGAGCTGACGCCGCCCATGCCCACCACCGGAATATTCACAGCGTTTGCCACTTGATAAACCATACGAACAGCAACGGGGAAGATGGCGCTACCGGAAAAACCGCCCATTTTGTTGGCAATGATAGGCTTTTTAGTGCGAAGATCAATGCGCATACCCAAAAGTGTGTTGATCAGACTGATGCCGTCTGCGCCCGCATCTTCACAGGCCTTGGCGATGGATACAATGTCGGTGACGTTGGGTGAAAGCTTAATGATCACCGGTTTATTTGTAACTGCCTTCACTGCCTTGGTCACTTCCGCAGCAGCCTCCGGCTGCGTACCGAGGCTCATGCCGCCGCCATGGACATTGGGGCAGGAAACATTCACTTCCAACCAGCCAACCTGGGGCTCTTTGTCCAGCTTTTCACAGGTGTAGGCGTAATCCTCTACGGAAAATCCGGATACATTTGCCATCACCGGTTTGTGAAAACATTCTTTCAGCTTGGGCAGCTCCTGGGAAATAACCTTTTCCACGCCCGGATTCTGCAAACCAACTGCGTTGATCATGCCGGCAGTACATTCTGCGATCCGGGGCGTGGGGTTACCGAATCGGGGATCTTTGGTTGTGCCCTTGAAAGAAAATGTGCCCAGACAGTTGATGTCATAAAGCTCTGCAAATTCATAGCCGTAGCCAAAGGTTCCAGAGGCGGGGATCACCGGGTTGTCCAGCTCAATACCGCATAAATTCACATTCAGCTTTCCCATAAGATCTCCTCCTTGCGCATAACCGGCCCTTCCTTGCAGATGCGTTTGTAGCCGGTAATGGTTTTGCAGGAACAGCCCATGCACGCGCCGAAGCCGCAGCCCATGCGCTTTTCAAAGCTGAATTGACCTGAGGTTTTGGTGGCCTTATAAACGGCTTTCAGCATCGGTTCCGGGCCGCAGGTGTAGAAATATGTGTAGTCTTCCGGCAGGGCGTCGGTAACGAAGCCCTTGATACCATAGCTTCCGTCTACGGTGGTGACCGTAACAGCGCAGCCAAGCGCGGCAAATTCATTTTCGTAGAAAACCTCGGATTTGGTATTAAAACCGAGAATCACAGAAACGGTTTTGCCCTGGGCAATCAGCTTTCTTGCCAGATTGTACATGGGAGGAACGCCCACGCCGCCGCCCAACAGAACAGGCATTTGGCCAGAACAGCCAAGATCGTAGCCATTTCCCAGACCTGTGAGAATGTCAAGAGTCTGACCTGCCTGCATTTTTGCCATAGCATCCGTGCCCTTGCCCACCGTTTTGTAGATGATGGTCAAGGTCTTTTCATCATAATCGCATACGGAAATGGGGCGGCGAAGGTAAAGACCGTCAATTAGAATATTTACAAACTGACCGGCAGCGGTAATGGCGCCGGTATCACCGGAAAGTACCATTTTATATACGCTGTCTGTGAGCTTTTCGTTGGAGATGATGGTAAAAAAGCCTTGTTTCACGGTGACCTCCTTTTGGGTAATCAGGCGTCGATGGTGGAAATGGTCAGAGTGGTCTCTTCCAGCACGTCCAGCAGAACCCGAACAGTATCCAGAGCGGTGAACATGGTCACGTTGTACTCTGTGGCGATCTGGCGGATCTGGAAACCGTCCGCGGCGTTGGCGCCGGGATCCCGGGTGTTGATCACGTAGGCAATGTGACCCTGCCGCAGGGCGTTGGGGATTTCTTCGCTGCCTTCGCTGATCTTCCGGAACATGTGGGTGCGGATGCCGTTTGCTTTCAAAAATTTTGCAGTACCTTCGGTAGCTTCGATGTTAAATCCAAGCTGGTAGAACCGGCGGATGAGCGGCAGCGCTTCGTCCTTGTCCTTGTCTGCGATGGTGGCCAGGATCGTGCCGTAGTTTTGCAGATGCACACCAGCTGCCTGCAACGCCTTATACAGGGCGCGGGTCATAGTTTTGTCGTAGCCGATGGCTTCACCGGTGGATTTCATTTCGGGGGAGAGGTAGGCATCCAAACCGCGGATTTTGTTGAAGGAGAACACAGGTGCTTTTACATACCAGCGCTTCTTCTCGTCAGGGTAAATGTCGAAAATACCCAGTTCCTTCAAGGATTTACCCAGAATGACCTCTGTGGCAATATCTGCCAGGGAGTAGCCGGTGGACTTGCTTAGGAACGGAACGGTTCTGGAAGAACGGGGGTTGACTTCAATGATATACACGTTGTCGTTTTGGTCTACGATGAACTGAATGTTATAAAGGCCCACAATACCGATGCCAAGACCCAGTTTTTTGGCATACTGCAAAATGGTGCCCTTGACCTTGTCGGAAATGGAGAAGGAGGGATACACGGAGATGGAGTCGCCGGAGTGAACGCCGGTGCGTTCCACCAGCTCCATAATGCCAGGCACGAACACATTGTGCCCGTCGCAGATGGCGTCCACCTCAACTTCCCGGCCTTCGATATATTTATCCACCAGAACCGGCTTGTCCTCGTCGATTTCCACTGCGGTTTTCAGGTAATGGCGCAGTTGATTTTCGTTGGCGACGATCTGCATGGCTCTGCCGCCCAGAACGAAGCTGGGACGCACCAGCACCGGATAACCAATCCTTGCGGCGGCAGCAATGCCGTCTTCAATTCTGGTAACGGCTTTGCCCGTGGGCTGGGGAATGTTCAGCTCGGAAAGAAGCTTTTCAAAGGCATCCCGGTTTTCTGCCTTGTCGATGGCAGCACAGTCGGTGCCGATGATCTTCACGCCCCGGTCTGTCAGCGGCTGCGCTAAATTGATGGCAGTCTGGCCACCCAGAGAGGCGATAACGCCTTCCGGCTTTTCAAAATCGATGATGTTCATCACATCCTCGGTGGTCAGGGGCTCAAAGTACAGCTTGTCCGCCGTGGTGTAGTCTGTGGAAACGGTTTCGGGGTTGTTATTGATGATGATGGCCTCGTAGCCGGCCTTTTTAATGGTCATAAC
>JAZNFY010000016.1:0-6458 GCA_045589195.1 Faecousia sp.
GTCCACCATGAAAACGTACTTCTTGTCAGCAACGGCTTCCATGGACTGCTCGGTAATTACCGGGCGCTTAATGATGTCATATACGTTCATTATGCGAATACCTCCTCGATCTTTTGGAGGGCTGCCTTGTCCACAACCAGCTTGTTGGCATTGACGATGTCATACACATTCAGCAGGTTTGCGAAGGTGACCTCGCAGCCGGGAATGTTGCGGCCGGACTTGACCACATTCTGGTCAACAGCAGCGGTAACCACCAGGGGCTTCTTCTCGGCGCCAACGGCAGCCAGGAAAGCAGCGAATTCCTTGGTCTTGGGTGCATCCATCTTGATCTCGTCGATGACGATAACACAAGATTCAGCAGCCTTGGCGCTCAGAGCGCTCTTCAAAGCAAGACGCTTGGTTTTCTTGTTCAGGGTATAGCTGTAATCCCGGGGCTTGGGAGCAAACACGATACCGCCGTGAGTCCACTGGGGAGCACGGGTGCTGCCCTGACGGGCGCGGCCGGTACCCTTCTGACGCCAGGGCTTGCGGCCACCGCCGGAAACCTCAGCGCGGGTCAGCGCACTCTGGGTGCCCTGACGCAGGGCTGCCAGGTGGCTTTTCACCACATCGTGCACAACAGACTCGTTGGGAGTTACGCCAAACAAAGCTTCAGGCAGTTCGATCTCGCCAACCAGTTTGCCGGACATATCATAAACATTTGTCTTAAACATGATCTAAGATCTCCTTTCCTTAGCCTCTTGCGGAAGCCTTCTGGGGATTTCTGCCGGAAGCCTTCTGCGGGTTCTTGCTGATGTCTGCACCAGCCTGCTTGATCTTGTTGTTCTTTACGGTGTTACGCAGATACACGAGACCGCCCTTGGGGCCGGGGATAGCACCGCGGATAACGATCATGTTCAGCTCTGCATCCACCTGAACCACGTCCAGGTTCTCAATGGTGACCTGTACGTTGCCCATCTGACCGGCGCCGATCTTACCAGGGAAGATCCGGGACTGATGGGAGGAAGCGCCCATAGAGCCAGCGTGACGGTGAACAGGGCCGCCACCGTGGGTCATGTCGGTACGGTGTGCACCGTAGCGCTTGATAACACCCTGGTAGCCGTGACCCTTGCTGATACCGGTAACGTCGATCTTGTCGCCGGCAGCAAAGGTGTCAGCCTTGATCTCGTCGCCGACGTTCAGTTCGGCAGCGTTTTCCAGCTTGAACTCTTTCAGGTACTTCTTGGGGGCAACGCCAGCCTTTTTCAGGTGGCCTGCCTCAGGCTTGGTCAGCTTGGACTCTTTGACATCGCCAAAGCCCAGCTGGACGGCGGTGTAGCCGTCGGTTTCAACAGTCTTCTTCTGAGTGACGACGCAGGGGCCGGCTTCCACAACGGTAACCGGGATCACCTTGCCGCTCTCATCGAAGATTTGGGTCATGCCCACTTTCTTGCCGATGATTGCTTTTTTCATCTTGGTTTTCTCCTTTTGTTTTAGGTTATTGGTTGACACTGCATTGGGAACAGCACCAACATGACCCGTCCGCCCGTTGCCAGAGATCCGGTTCTCAGATCCCGCAGTGCGGGCAGCGGTGAATCCTTATATTATAATGTATAAGGATTACAGCTTTATCTCAATTTCAACACCAGCCGGCAGATCCAGGCTCATCAGAGCCTCAACGGTCTTCTGGTTGGGGTTGAGAATATCGATCAATCTCTTATGGGTTCTGCGCTCAAACTGCTCACGGCTATCTTTGTACTTGTGAACAGCGCGAAGGATGGTAACGACTTCCTTCTTGGTGGGCAGCGGAATGGGGCCGGACACAGAGGCGCCATTGCGCTTTGCGGTTTCCACAATCTTAGCAGCGCTGGAATCGATCAACTGATGATCATAAGCTTTCAGCCGAATGCGGATCATTTCCTGATTTGCCATGTTTGTTTTCCTCCTTGAATGTAACGTACTCAGTTTGCTTGGTTGGCTGGGTACGGTGAACCAATTTTATTCACGCCGCCGTGCGTATCATTCTGTGCCAAGAAAAATGGCCGACTTAAAGCCGACCTTTCCCCTGCCGCAGCGATATACGCAAGCGTAAACAGAAGCAGTTCAGCCGCCCGATGACCGGACATACTCCGCGAAAGTTACCGCCTTTTTACAGCGCAATCTCCCGCATCATCGCATCACGCGCGCAAAATATCCCTACACGCGCCCGATTATCGTACCACTCCATGCCATATTTGTCAAGCATTTTTTTAGAAAAAATAACATATTTTTCTCTTTATTTTCAGTAACTTTCCCCGCTACCGGAATGTCTGCCCCATTTACCTGCCATTTTCCCGGAAACATGTCCGAAAACCAGTTCTATTTTATCCCAACGGGACATACTCTTTGATAGACCATGGCAGGAGTCCTTCCCTCCTGCCTAAGGAGGAGGCTGGCTATGGATAATATTTATGAAAGACTTGCAACGCGGACCGGCGGCAATATCTATGTGGGTGTGGTGGGTCCGGTTCGGACCGGCAAATCCACGATGATCAAACGGATCATGGAAGAGCTGGTGATCCCCGGTATTGATGACCCCTACCGCAAAGAACGGGCAAGAGATGAGCTGCCCCAAAGCGGCTCAGGCAAGACCATAATGACCGCAGAACCCAAATTTGTACCGGAGGAAGCGGTGGAGATCTCTCCCGACGGCACTGCCAAGCTGCGGGTACGCATGATCGACTCCGTCGGATACATGGTAGATGGCGCAGTAGGCGCCACGGAGGACGGTGTGCCCCGCATGGTTACTACCCCCTGGTACGATTATGAAATTCCCATGACCGAGGCGGCAGAGCTTGGCACAAAAAAAGTCATGGACGAACATTGCACTATTGGCATTGTGGTCACCACCGACGGCACGGTTACCGATATCCCCCGGGACGACTACATTGCCGCGGAAAACCGGGCAATCCAAGACATGAAAGCAACAGGGAAACCTTTTTTGGTCATCATCAATTCCCGCTACCCCGGCGGTGAAGCGGCAAAAGCGGTAAAAGAAGCATTATTTAACGCGCACGGTATTGACGCCACCATTGCCGACTGTCAGGCATTGACCCGGGAAGACATTGCTGATCTTCTGAAAGATCTTCTGTACGCCTTTCCCATGGGGGAACTGCGCATTCACCTGCCCCGGTGGATGGACGCTCTGGAACCGGAACACCCAATTAAGGCAAGCCTCTTTGCCACCCTGCTGCAACAAGCACAGAACATTCAGTGCCTTGGGCAGGCAAAAGCCGCGCTGGCGCCGTTGAAGGACTTGGAGCAGGTGCTGAACCTGACCGTTCGTGACATTGACCTTGCCACAGGAACCGTTTCCTGCGCTTTGAGCTTCCCGGAAACCTTATTCTATGAAATCCTCAGTGCAAAAGCCGGAATCCCCATTCAGACCGACGCGCAGCTTCTGAGCCTGCTTACCGAGCTGTCCGCGATCAAGCAGGAATACGACAAGATCTCCGACGCCCTTTCCTCCGTGAAAGCCACCGGCTACGGTGTAGTAATGCCCACCGCAGAGGAAATGACCTTGCAGACTCCGGAACTTCTGCGGAAAAATGGCGCATTCGGTGTAAAGCTGAAAGCAGGCGCACCCTCGATCCACATGATCCGGGTGGATATCGACACCGAGATCAGTCCCATGGTAGGCGGAGAAAAGCAGTCCCAGGATTTGATTACTTACCTTACCGGAGAAGACCCGGAAAAACTTTGGGAAAGCCATATTTTCGGCAAATCCGTTTACGATCTGATTCAAGACGGGCTAACCGCAAAGGTCATTCGTATGCCCGACGATGTACGCGCCAAGTTCCGGGGCAGTCTGACCCGGATCGTCAACGAAGGCGCAACGGGTCTGATTTGCCTGATTCTGTAAATATGCCGCGGAGACCGAAAATCGGTCTCCGCTTTTTGTAAAAATTTTCCCTTCGCCCTTTACCCTCCCGGTTTTCTGTGTTACTATAATAAAAAACCTGAATTTGGAAATAATAAGCAAAAACGCTTTCCGGGAGAATCTTATGAAATTACCGCACGTAAAAAAGGAAAAATGGTACTACCTGGCTCTTGCCTTTGCTCTGCCGTTACTAAGCATGCTGACCTTTATGGCCATTGGCAAGTGCACGCCCTTCGGTAAATACTCCATGCTCTATTCCGATATGTACCACCAATATTTCCCCTTCTTTAAATCCCTGCGGGAAGCGCTGCTGGATGGGAAAAATCTGCTTTACACCTGGAATGTGGGTATGGGCATGGATCATCTGGGACTGATGGCTTATTACCTTGCCTCTCCTCTGAATCTTCTTTCTGTTCTCGTCCCGGAAAACTGGGTGCTGCCGTTTTTCTCCCTGCTGGTTCCCATCAAGCTGGGTCTTGCCAGCCTTTTCTTTGCGTATTTTTTAAAGAAACTGTTCCGGAAAAACGACCTTTCCATCGCCCTGTTTGGCTGTTTTTACGGCATGTGCGCCTGGGCGCTGGGTTATCAATGGAATGTGATGTGGCTGGATACCTTTGCCCTGCTTCCGTTGGTGGCCTTGGGCACAGTGCAGCTGCTGCGGGATAAAAAATTCGTTCTTTATACCCTATCTCTGGCTCTTTCCGTGTGCGCCAATTACTACATCGGCCTGTTTACCTGCATTTTTGTTCTGCTCCTGTTCATCTGCTACCAGATTTGCCGATGCAAAAGTATCGGTCGGTTCTTCGGCGATCTGTGGCGCATTGCTTTATTTTCCTCACTTGCTATCGGCATGACAGCATTTTTGGAACTCCCTGCCTTTGCTGCGCTGCAAACCACCCAGAGCAGTGTCAATAATTTCCCCGAGGGTTTCCGTTTGAATATTGCCGACGAGAATACCTGGTTGGGACTTCTGGACGGAATGCGCCAAGTAGCGGGCAATATGAACGGCGGCATCACCCCCTCCTTTAAAGAAGGACTGCCCAATCTTTACTGCGGCGTCGGAACCATCATTCTTGCTTTCCTGTTCCTTACTACCCGCCATGTCAAATTGCGGGACAAGCTCTGCTGCGTGTTTTTGCTGCTGTTCTTTATTGTAAGCTTTTTGATCCGGCAGCTGGACTATATCTGGCACGGTTTCCACTTCACCAACATGATCCCCTACCGGTTCAGCTTCCTGTTCAGCTTTGTGCTGCTATATATGGCATATCGAGCATTCCTGCTTCGCAGACGTTTCCGTCTCTGGCAGATCATTGCCGCAGGCGTGCTCAGCATTAGCATCATGTTCTGTTCCGAACTGCGCAGCGACCCGGTATTCATTGCTTATAACGGTGTATTCTTCCTATTATATATCGGTGTGCTCCTTTATGCCCGATTTGACCCCCGGATTAAAAAGGATACCGATGTAAGCACCATCCGGGACATTTGCCGTGCCCGACGCACCCGAAGAAATACAGCCACCTTTATTTTGTTTGGCATTATGGCCATGGAATTGGTGCTCAATACCGTAAACTTTGGCGTGAATTTCCCGCGCACCTACGCCGGTGGCTATCCTCAGGGCAAAGAATACACCGCCTCCATGGTGCGCTATATGAAGGAGCGGGAAAAGCACAATCTGTTCTACCGGGCAGAGGTCACCCACTCCCAGACCCTTAACGACGGCGCGCTGAACAGCTATAACGGCATCTCCACCTTTTCCAGCTCCGCCAATGTCAATGTGACCAAGTTCGTCCAGGCCCTGGGTTACAGCGCCAAAAACACCTATAACCGCTACTGTTTTGAAGAGGGCTCTCCCGTATCCAATCTGTTCCTCTCCTTAAAATATATGCTGGAACGAAACGGTCAGCTGGAAGAAAACCCCTATTTTGACAACGTTCACCACTTCGGAAACGTTTACCTTTTGGAAAACAACGCCTACCTGCCCCTGGGATTCCTGGCCGAAAAAGAACTGGCCGACCTGGAATTTAAGACCAACGCAGGCGCATTTACCTTCCAGAATAAACTGTTCTCCGCCGCTACCGGTATTCCTGAAACAGTGTGGAACTTCACCAATTCCAATTGGCTTACCATTGACAGCAGCACCAATGTAACCATTTCCAACCAGCTGGCTCACGGCTACTGCGCCTACTCCACCGGCGCCGCCAACGGCACTTTGAAATACACCTACCAAATCAATTCCACCGGCTTTATGTGTCTGGATGTTACCATGAACGCCAGAAACAGTTTCAGCGTATGGAAAAACGGCACCCAGTTATACAGTGAGTCCACTACTCTGCCCCAGGTCTATGCCGTTTGCCAGGTTCGTCCGGGAGATGTGATTGAAGTCCACGTAACCTGCAAAGCCAACGAGAACAGCAACATGACCATTCGGGGCGCTTTGCTCAGCGACGCGGTATTCCGCCGGGGTTACGAAGTTTTAAACGCCTCTACCATGGAACTGACCGAGTTTTCCAACACCTATATTGCCGGCGAGATCCAATGTAACCGGGACGGACTTTTGTAC
>JAZNFY010000017.1:0-37957 GCA_045589195.1 Faecousia sp.
TGTTGGTGGGGCTTTTTCCCATGAAGGCGGAAGCGGTGGAACTGGATATAGGGGGAAGCAGCGCCCTTTTGATGGATATTGCCACGGGCACAGTGCTCTATGAGAAAAATGCCCATGAAGCGCTGCCTCCGGCCAGCGTTACCAAGGTGATGACCATGCTTTTGATCATGGAGGCCATTGATTCGGGAAGAATCGGCTGGAACGATACGGTCACTGCTTCGGAAGCGGCGGCGGCCAAAGGCGGAAGTCAGATTTACCTGAAAGTGGGGGAGCAGATGTCGGTAACGGATATGGTCAAATCCATCGCCGTTTCTTCTGCCAACGACTGTGCCTGCGCCATGGCGGAGCATATTGCCGGTTCGGAGGCGGTCTTTGTGCAGCTGATGAACAAAAGGGCGAAGGAGCTGGGTATGAACGATACCAATTTCGTCAACTGCACCGGCCTTGATGATGCGCCCGATGCGAAAAATCACCGCACCAGCGCTTACGATATTGCCCTAATGTCCCGGGAACTGATGAAAAATCATCCGGAAATTCAAAAGTTTACTACCATTTGGATGGATACGGTGCGAAATGGCACATTTGGCCTGTCCAATACCAACAAACTGGTGCGTTTTTATCCCGGTGTAACAGGTTTGAAAACAGGCTTTACCGCAGAGGCGGGCTATTGCCTTTCTGCCACAGCCCAGCGGGACAGCATTGGCCTGATTGCGGTGGTTATGGGCGCAAAAACCTCCCAGGAGCGGTTTTCTGCCTGTAAGGCTATGCTGGATTACGGCTTTGCCAACTATGCGTTGGTGAAGCCCCAGGTCACCGGCGGGGAAGTCAAGGTGGAGCTGGGCGAAACGGACACGGTGACAGCAGTGCCGGCAGAGCCTGTGGAGATTTTGGTGGATAAGGCGCAGGCAAATCAGGTGAAAGTAACGACGGTTCTGGATGAATCGGTAGCCGCCCCGGTGAGCAAAGGGCAAAAATTAGGCAAGCTCACGGTGCAGGTAGGGGAGCAGGTGATTTTCGAAACCCCTATGATCGCCGGGGAAAGTGTGGGCAGGCTCAGCTGGTGGGATTTGTTCGTGCGGATTTTCCGAACTGTTGCTATGGCGCAAAAAGGATAAAAAAACACCCCCGGGGGATTTCCCCGGGGGTGTTGTCATGGATTATTCAGCAACATAGGGCAGCAGAGCAATCTGACGGGCGCGCTTGATCGCGGTGGTCAGGTCACGCTGGTGAGCTGCACAGGTACCGGTGGTACGGCGGGGCAGGATCTTGCCGCGCTCGGAAAGATAACGGCGAAGCTTTGCCACGTCCTTGTAATCGATACCGGTTACTTTATCCACGCAGAACGCACATACCTTCTTGCGCTTGCGGGGACGCATACGCTGTTCGTTTGCCATGAAGATTCCCTCCTTGTAAGTCTAGTAGAAAAGTTCAGTTAGAAAGGCAGCTGGGCATCGTCTTCGTCCAGCATGGCGAAGTCGGATGCAGGAGCGCTGGCCGGGGCGGAATAGCCGCCGAAAGCCGAATTGGAGGGAGCAGTACCCTCAGCGTTCCGCTTGCTTTCACCGAAGTAGACATTGTCTGCCACAACTTCGGCGCTGCGACGCTTGTTGCCTTCTTTGTCGGTCCAGCTGCGGATTTGGAGCCGGCCCGATACCACTGCCATAGAGCCTTTGGCGAAATACTTGGAGACAAACTCTCCGGATTGACGCCAAGCGACACAGTCAATGAAATCGGTTTCCCGCTCGCCGCCGTCTCTGCCGCTGAAATCGCGGTCGACAGCCAGAGTGAAGCTGGTAACAGCCACACCGCTGCCGGTACGGCGCAGTTCGGGGTCACGGACCAGGCGACCCATAATGGTGATGTGGTTGAGCATAGATTAGCCCTCCACTACGGTGGTCAGGCAGCGCATGACACCTTCGGTGATCTTCATAACGCGCTCCAACTCAGCGGGGAATTCGGGCTTGGCTTCGTAGTTCATCAGAACATAGTAGCCTTCTGCCAGGTCGTTGATGGGATACGCCAGGTGACGCTTGCCCCACTCATCGATATTGGTCAGAGTACCCTCCGCTTCCACCATTGCCTTGAACTTTTCCACAAGTGCGGCGATGCCCTCTTCGCCCTGAGCAGGGTCGATGATATACAGCACCTCGTACTTACCGGTGATCTTAGCCATGTTGTTTGCACCTCCTTTTGGACTTTTGGCCCCCGGTCGCGCCGGGAGCAAGGATTGTCCGCATACGCAGACTAATGTATTATATCGGCACAGTGGGGATTTGTCAACATTTTTTTGGAAAAAACTTTCCTTTTTCACGAAAAAATCCATTTAAAAATCCAAATTTAACCTTTGCAATTTCTGTCGGATTTTGGTATAATAATTATAATGTGAAGAGGTTGCTCTGCGCTTCGGAAATTGAGGGGGACGGTTATGAAACGAGTATTTGCGCTGCTGCTTTTGGCGGTGATGCTGCTAAGTGCCTGCACAGCGGGAGAAAATCCGGGTGGAGATATATACGATCCTTCCGGCAGCAGCGAGCCATCTTCTGATCCTGCGGTAGAGAGCTCCTCCACCGCGCCCACGGAGACCACGGCGACCGAGCCGCCGCTGTTGTATCAGAATCCTTTGAACGGTACGCCGTTGGCTGACCCCTGGACCCTTCGTCCGGTGGCGGTGATGCTGAATAATCATGAGGACGCATTGCCCCAGCATAGCGTAGGGCAGGCGGATATATTGTATGAGGTTTTGGCAGAGTACGGTATTACCCGGTGCATGGGCATTTATTCGGATATTTCCCTGGTTGGTGATATTGGTTCGATCCGCAGCGCCCGGCAGTATTTCGTGGAGCTGGCGCGAGGCTATGATGACCTTCCCTATGTTCATTGCGGCGGCAGCAATGAAGCCCTTGCCTATCTGAAAAACTTGAAGAAAATGGACCTGGACCAGATGAAGGGCGGGAAGCATTTTTATTGGAGTCAGGACCGCATGGATGCCGGCTTTGAGCATCAGCATTCGCTGTTCACTACCGGCGAAAAGCTTCTGAATTATATGGCGGCTAAGGAAATGTTCACGGAATATGAGCAGGAGCAGGATTATAAGCTGAATTTTGATGACAGCACCATGATCGTTGGCGAAGCCAAAACAAAACTGAAAGTTTATTTTAATCTGAGCTCTGCGCCGGACAATTATACGAAGACTACTTCGTTCGTTTATGACGAGGCAACAAAGCTTTACTATGCTTCCCAGCGTGGCGGCGAGTATGTAGATGGGAACAATAATCAACAGATTGCATTCCGAAATGTGTTGGTACTGCGCACAAAAACATGGAAGCAGGCTGATAATATCTTGCTTTCCATGAATACAACCGGCTCCGGTACCGGCTATTTTGCCTGCAACGGTCAGCTGGTTCCCATTCGTTGGAGCAGATCCAGCGTCAAAGAGCCAATGACCTATACACTGGAAAACGGCATGCCGTTGACCCTCGGCGTGGGCAAAACCTATATTGCAGTGGTTCCCACTAACGCAGCATTTAAGAGTGAATAAGCAAAAAAGCACCCATTTTGGGTGCTTTTTTGTTACCCTTGGTTGCATACTTTTTTCGCGTTTGAGGAAAAATAGCGAAAAAAGGAGTGGTGCGCCGTGAAGCAGGAAGAGAAAAAACCTGTGAACTGGGAAGTGGTGGATCCGAAGCCCCCGGTGATTCGTTCCGGTCATCTGGAAAACCGGATACAGAATTAGTTATGTAAACCAAACAATAAAACAAACAGGGCAGGATAACCTGCCCTGTTGTTATTTGCAAATTAGCCGTTGGCGCGCATCTGAGCGAAGCACTCGCTGCAGAACACGGGGCGATCGGACTTGGGCTCGAAGGGAACCTTGGCCTCGCCACCGCAACGGGCGCAGGTAGCAGTGAAGAACTCACGGGGACCGCGGCTGGCGTTCTTACGAGCGTCGCGGCAGGCCTTGCAGCGCTGGGGCTCATTCTGGAAGCCGCGCTCTGCGTAGAATTCCTGCTCACCGGCGGTGAATACGAACTCGTTGCCGCACTCTTTGCAAACTAAAGTCTTGTCTTCGTACATGGAAAATACCTCTCTTCGGTTGTTTGCCCCGTGAAAGCTCACCAAACTGCTGGTTGTAACGCGGAGTCAAATATAATAGTTGTGGCTATACCACGAATTGAATTATACACACAAAATATACAAAAGTCAATGGTTTGTTCATGATTTTTTTACAAAAAATTCCCAATATTTTACAGTGAAAACTGTGTTTGTCCATTATAGGGAATGTGTAAATGATCATAGGCAAGGGAGGTGACGCATCTTCCCCGAGGTGTGCGGGAAAGGAAGCCCAACTGCATCAGGTAAGGCTCGTATACATCTTCCAGAGTGACTGCTTCTTCGCCAATGGTGGCTGCCAGGGTGTCAAGGCCCACAGGACCGCCCCCATAGTTGCGGATGATGGCGGTGAGCATACGCCGGTCAATGGCGTCCAGGCCCAGCTTGTCTACTTCCAGGCGGGAAAGGGCAAGGTCTGCCGCTTCCTTGGTAATGGTGCCGTCGCCCATGACCTGGGCAAAGTCCCGGACTCTTCGCAGGAAACGGTTGGCGATTCGCGGCGTGCCCCGGCTGCGGGAGGCAATCTCTTCTGCGCCGGCGGGATCAATGGGCAAACCCAAAATGGTGGCGCTGCGCTTGACGATTCGGGAAAGCTCCTCAGTGGTGTAAAGTTCCAGGCGCAGAGAAACGCCGAAACGGTCCCGCAAGGGCGCGGAGAGCTGACCGGCCCGGGTGGTAGCGCCAACTAAGGTGAACTTGGGAAGATCCAGCCGGATGGAATTGGCGGAAGGGCCTTTGCCCACGATAATATCGATGGCGAAGTCCTCCATGGCGGGGTAGAGAATCTCCTCTACCACACGATTGAGACGGTGGATCTCGTCAATGAACAGAATATCACCGGGGTTTAGATTGGTCAGCAGGGCGGCCAGGTCGCCTGGTTTTTCAATGGCAGGGCCGGAGGTTACCCGGATATTGACACCCATTTCGTTGGCGATGACACCGGCGAGGGTGGTTTTACCCAAACCGGGAGGGCCATAAAGCAGTACATGATCCAGCGGTTCATTGCGCCGCCGGGCAGCCTCAATATACACGGAAAGGTTGCCTTTGGCTTTTTCCTGACCGGTGTAGTCGGACAAAAGCTTGGGCCGCAGGCCAATCTCGCCGGCGTCCAGGGGTGCAAAGGTGGGGGAGATAATGGGAGCGGACAGCTCCTCAGAAAATTCTAAGCTCATAAAGCCCTCCGAGTTAATTCTTCATTACCATTGCTTTCAGCGCATGGCGGATCAGATCCTCTGTGGTGGCGTTGGGGTCAGCGCCCTTCAAAGCGGCGGAGATTTCCACGGGGGAATAGCCAAGCTCTTGCAGCGCAGCGTGGGCAAGGGAAACAGCGCTGTTATTTTGCGCGGCGGGGGCAGACATCGGGCCGGAAAAATCCAACTCCACATTGCTGCCGCCAACTTTGTCTTTCAGTTCCAGAATGATACGCTGGGCGATTTTTTTGCCGATGCCCTGGGCAGCGGTGAGGATCTTTTCGTCTCCGGTCATTACTGCGAGTGTAAAGTTTTGCGGTCCGCCGGCGGACAAAATTGCCATGGCAGCCTTGGGGCCCACGCCGTTGACGGATACCAACAGTTCATAGCAGCGCTGTTCTTCCCGGCTGATAAAACCGTAAAGGTCAAAGGCGTCCTCCCGAATGGATTCGGTGATGTAAAGCCGGGCATTTTGATTCAGTTTCAATTGGCCGGCGGTATAGGCGGTAATGTGGCAGCCGTAGCCAACGCCGCCGCAGTCGATTACCGCCAGACCCGGCTCCAATACGGTAACCGGTCCTGACACGTAGTATAGCATAAGTAAAACCTCACGATCGTTCAGAGATACGAGATAGGTGAGAAATATCTCATATCTCGTCGTTCATATCTGGTTATTTGCGCTGTGCGGCAGCCAGCAGTGAAGAACTGGATCTTGCGTGGCACAGGGCGATGGCAATGGCATCTGCTGCGTCGTCGGGCTTGGGCATGGCGCTTAAATTCAGCAAACGCCGTGTCATATCCATCACCTGGTGCTTGGTTGCGTTGCCGTAACCAACTACCGCCTGCTTGACCTGCATGGGCTTATAGGATGTTATATCAAGCCCTGCTTGCCGCACCGCCAGTAAAATGACGCCTCGGCTTTGGGCGACGCCGATGCCGGTGGTCACGTTCTGACCGAAAAACAGCTCTTCAATGGCTACCGCATCCGGCTTGGAAACGGAAAGCAGCTGCCGCATATCTTCGTAAATGATTTCCAGACGTGCTGAAAAATCCATGCCCGGCGGCGTGGTGATGGCACCGCATTGGATCAGTCGGGACTGGCCTTTTTCGGATTCGATCAAACCAAAACCGGTGGTGCCATAGCCGGGGTCAATGCCTAAAATACGCATTATCTGCCTCCTGTGGCAATGTGGTAATAGTAAAGGATCACGGCGACGATCACGATTACCAGACCGATTCTGGCAGCCCAGAGCTGCCATGCGGGCCGGGGCGTGTAAGCCGGGGTCTGCTGGGTTTGTTCTTCGTTCATTTGCTGCTCGTCCATTGCAAATCACCTCTTAGGCGTATCATAACACATTTGTTCTCTTTTTCCTAGTGATTTTTTCAAATTTCAGGGGGAAAAAGAGAATTTTCTTATTACATGAATTTCTGATATTGGGGAATACTGGTTTTGAAAAGGCGGTGTGGTGATGAGAGAATTTTACTGCAAGACCAAAATCGTTTCCGGCAGTGGGGCGGTATCGGCTTTGGGGGAATTAAAGCCCCGGCGGCTGTTTTTGGTCTCCGATCCGTTTTTTGAACAGAACGGTACGGCAAAGCGCCTGGCGGAGCTCAGTGGCGCGGAGGCGGTGGAGATATTTTCAGAAATTGTACCTGACCCGTCGGTGACCTTAGCGGCGAAAGGTACGGCGAGGATAAAAGAATTTGACCCGGATACGGTGGTGGCGCTGGGCGGCGGAAGCGCCATGGATTGCGCCAAAGCGATGGTCTATTTCAGCGGAACAAAAGCAAAACTGGTGGCGGTTCCAACCACTTCCGGTTCCGGCTCTGAGGTGACGGATTTTGCAATTTTGACCCATGATGATGTGAAGCATCCTTTGGTAGATCAGCGGTTAGCGCCGGATATGGCCATTTTGGACGACGAATTGCTGCGTCAGCTGCCCAAAAAGCTGATTGCGGATGCGGGATTTGATGTGCTTGCCCATGCGCTGGAAAGCTTTGTGGCAAAGGATGCAAGTTCTATGTCTGATGCGTTGGCAAAAGAGGCTTTTTGCCGGGTGTACGCTATGCTTCCTGCGTCTTACGCGGGACAGCAAGGTGTGCGCTTGGGAATCCACAACGGGGCAACCATGGCAGGCATGGCGTTTACCCGCTCAGGGTTGGGGTTGTGTCACGCTATGGCGCATGTTCTTGGGGGTATGTACCATGTGTCCCACGGACGACTCAACGGTATTTTGCTTCCGGCGGTAATCGGTTGTAACGCCCATGCGGCGGCAGACCGGTATGCCATCATCGCCCGGGCAGCGGGGATCAGCGGTAGCGCCGATACGGTAGCAGTACGAAATTTGAAAAATGGACTCATTCGTCTGCGACGGGAATTGGACATGCCCGGCACATTGCAGGAAGCAGGGATTGATCCCCGGCGGGTGTGGCAGGCTACGGATACCATCGTTCAGGCGGTGCTTGCCGATCCTTGCTGCCGCACGAATCCGGTGGGTGTAGAGGATTTTATGGTGCGGCAGGTGCTGGAAGCGGTGACCGGACGTGGCTGAGAGGCTAATCAGTGTGGGTTTGGATGTGGGTACCACTTCTACTCAGATGATCGTTTCGTCCTTGGCGGTGCAAAATCAGGCGGGAAGCTTTTCTGTGCCCCAAATGCAGATTACCGACCGGAAGATTATTTACAGGAGCAAGGTGCATTTTACGCCTCTTTTGGATGAAAACCGTGTGGACGCCCAGGCTTTGAAAGAAATTGTGGCAAGGGAATATGAGGCAGCGGGCTTGCAGCGGCATCAGGTAGATACCGGCGCGGTGATTATTACCGGTGAGACCTCCCGGAAGGAGAATGCCCGGGAAGTATTGGCGGCGCTTTCGGATTTTGCCGGAGATTTTGTGGTGGCCACTGCCGGGCCGGATTTGGAAAG
This sequence comes from Faecousia sp., assembly GCA_045589195.1. Lineage (GTDB taxonomy): Bacteria > Bacillota > Clostridia > Oscillospirales > Oscillospiraceae > Faecousia. The sequence goes on from JAZNFY010000017.1 coordinate 8,225, forward strand.
TGTACTGGCGGCAAAGGGGGCAGGAGCGGTAAGGTTTTCTGAGGAGACGGGGAAGACAGTACTGCACATGGACATTGGCGGGGGCACAGCCAACCTGGCGTTGATCAGGGAAGGGCGTATTGTGGAAACCGGCTGCCTCAATGTTGGCGGACGGTTGATCAAATTTGATGAACAGGGAAAAATCCAATATTTATCTCCGGTGCTAAGGGGTATTTGCTCGTTTTCCCTGGGGGAAAAACCGGGAAAGGAACAGGTGGCGCAGGTGGCGCAGCTTTTCGTGTCCGCTCTGGAAATGGCTGCGGGTTTCAGGGAAAGCACGGAGCTTTTACAGCGGCTGACTACCCAGGGTACGGCAATGAAAATACCTAATGAGCCGGTGGTACTGTCTTTTTCTGGGGGCGTGGCGGATTGTATCGAAACGCCCCATCCTTGGTTGGCATTTGGGGATATGGGACCAGTGCTGGGAGAAAAAATCCGGGAAAGCAGACTTTGTGAGGGAGAGTACCGGCTGGGGCAGGAGACCATCCGCGCTACGGTGATTGGTGCCGGGTGTCACAGCACCCAGCTTTCCGGCAGCACCGTGTTTCATCGCAGCATATCCTTTCCGCTGAAAAATCTGCAAGTGCTTTGTTTGCCGGAAAGGGCTCCGGACATGTCTTCCGAAGAACTGGCGGAAACCATTCGGGGAAAGAAAAAGCAGCTGGACGGTTTAGGTATTCTGTTTATTCCCGGACACCGGGAAATGAATTATATGAAGATCCGGCACTTGGCGCAGAATTTGGTGCAGGCGCAGCAGGGACAGACTGTGCTTTTGGCGGTTCAGCAGGATATGGCAAAAGCGTTGGGACAGGCGATGGCTCTTTGTTTACCGGAATCAGCCGGGTGCTTATGTATTGATGGACTTTCGCTGGAAGAGGGTAATTACCTGGATGTGGGCGCGCCGGTGGGGCCGGCGATGCCTGTGGTGATCAAGACTTTGATTTTTACAGGATAAGGGGGAATCTTATGCAATTGGATCAGGATTTAGCCGCCCGGCAGGAGGCGCGGTTACTGTGCCGGCAGGCGGAAAAGGCGCAAAATATTTTGGCCCGGATGGACCAGGCACAGCTGGATAAGATCGTGGAGACGGTGGCAAAGTCATTCAGCGCGGCCTCAGTGGAACTGGCGGAGATGGCGGTGCGGGAAACCGGCTTCGGCAATGTAGACGATAAGGTGACGAAAAACCGGTTTGCGTCAGAACGGGTGGCCAGAGCGGTCCGGGACATGAAGACCGTGGGTGTATTAAAAGAAGTAGCAGAGGAAAAGCTATGGGAGGTTGGCGTACCGGTGGGGGTCATCGCCGCCATCGTGCCCAGTACCAATCCTACTTCTACGGTGTGCTATAAAGCAATGATTGCCTTGAAAGCGGGAAATTCCATCGTTTTTTCGCCTCATCCAAAGGCGTTGGAATGTACCTTAAAGGCAGCGCGGATTGTAGCCGCTGCGGCGGAAAATGCGGGTGCGCCTCCCGGAAGCGTGGCGTGTCTTAGTATGGGAGCAATGGCCGGCTGTCAGGAACTGATGGCGGCGCCGGAGGTGCGTCTCATTTTAGCCACCGGCGGTCCGGGAATGGTGCGGGCTGCCTACTCCTCCGGAAAACCTGCCATTGGTGTGGGCGCCGGTAACGGACCTGCTTATATCCATCATTCGGCGGATGTTTCCAAGGCAGTTTCCTGCATCGCCCGGTCAAAAAGCTTCGACTACGGTACGGTGTGTGCTTCGGAGCAGAGTATTATCGTGGAAAAGGACATGGAGCAGCAGGTGCGCCGGGAGGCAGAAAAACAGGGCTTCTATTTCATGAATACCCAAGAGGCAGGAAGCCTTGCAAAATTGTTGTTTCGTCCGGATGGCAGCCTGAACCCCAAGATTGTGGGAAGAAAGGCGGGAGATTTGGCACAGATGGCCGGATTTTCCGTGCCCCGGGATACGAAAATTCTGGTAGCACGGGAGCAGGAGGCTGGACCGACCAGGCCATATTCTATGGAAAAGCTTTGTCCGGTTTTGGCATTTTTCGTCATGGAAAGCGAAGATGCGGTGTTGAAAAAGGCCATTGAGGTTTTGACTCATGAGGGCAGCGGCCACACCTTTGCCATTCATGCCGAGGACAATGAGGTGGTGCGAAAGTTTGCATTGCAGATTCCTGTTTCCCGTTTTCTGGTGAATACGCCCGCGGCATTGGGCGGCATTGGTGCAACCACCGGATTATTCCCGGCACTGACCCTCGGCTGCGGCGCGGTGGGCGGAAGCTCTTCGTCCAATAATATCTCTCCGCTGGATCTGATCAACATTCGCAGGGTGGCCTGGGGCACCACTCAGGAACAGCCGAGAAAGCAGCTTTCTGTGGACAGCGATCTGGTGGAGCTGTTGTCAGCAAAAATTATGGAACGGTTAAAGTAAATGGAAAGGATGTTAAACAATATGGATACAAATTCTCTGGGTATGATCGAAACAAAGGGTCTCATTGGCGCCATTGAGGCGGCTGACGCTATGGTCAAGTCTGCCAATGTGCAGCTGGTGGGCAAAGAGCAGGTGGGCGGCGGTCTGGTGACCGTTATGGTCCGGGGCGACGTGGGCGCAGTGAAGGCGGCCACCGATGCCGGCGCTGCCGCAGCGGAAAAGGTAGGGGAGTTGATCTCTGTGCATGTGATCGCCCGGCCTCACGCAGAAGTGGATGCCATTTTACCCAAGGACCGGAAAGCGCCCCCTGCGGCTAAGGCCTGATGCTTTATACGGAGCAAACGGTGCGGGACAATATCCGCAACCGGGATGGCAAACGTGTGTTTTTTCTGGGAGAGAGGGATACCTTGACCCCCGGCGCAAGGGATTACCTGCGTGAACAGAAGATTGAGCTTCGCAGCGCCGGGGATGCGGCGGTGCAGAAATACCGGCTTTTGAGTGGAGCGGTTATTGCCCAAAAGCCGGAGCACATGACCCATTTGGAGGGCGTGACGCTGGTGGATAAAACGCACCCCCGGATCCTATTCCGGGGGGCGCTGGATACGCTGCAAGGGGAAATAATGTTATGTCAACTAAAATGCAGAGAGCCGATCCGCTCCTGTTTGGGTGAAATTCTGGATCATGTGCGGCAGATTCTGCGCTGTGAAGTAATGAATGAGCCTTTGCCGGAACAAAGACTCTGCGGTTTAACCCCCGAACAGATCCGCAGTCACAGTCACCGCCCACAGGACTTTTATGCACAGCCTCATTTTATGCCGGCATATACCGACGGCGAAGCAATTTTGTGGATCAACCGCTGCCGGTGCATTGCCAGAGAGGCGGAGCGCTGTGCTGTGGCGGCCTTTGTGGACACATATGGGAAGATAGAGCGCCAGGATATTTTGAAGGCCATGAACCGGGTCAGCAGTATGCTCTATATTTTGATGATTCGGTTAAAAAAGGGAGAGCCGGACTAGGAGGATTTTATGGAAAACGTGGATTTGCAGGCGGTGGCAGAGGCGGTGCTTGCCAAGATCTTCGTGCCGTTGGAGGCATCGGGCAGGCATGTGCACGTGACCGAGCAGCAGGCAAAGGTTTTGTTTGGCCATCCCTTGACGCCTAAGCGTCCCCTTTCCCAGCCGGGTCAGTTTCTGGCGGAGGAGCGGGTCACCGTGATCGGCCCAAAGGGGAAATTTGACCGTGTGGCAGTGCTGGGTCCGGAGCGAAAAGAGGGCCAGGTGGAGGTTTCTCTCAGTGATGCCCGGGTGTTGGGCATTGATGCGCCCATCCGCTTGTCCGGTGATGTGAAAAATACCCCCGGCGCTTTGTTGCAGACGGAAAAGGGGCAGGTGGCGCTGGAACAGGGGGTCATCGTAGCCCAGCGGCATGTTCATATCACCCCGGAGGATGCGGCGGCGATGGGTGTTCGGGATAAGCAGGTGGTGCGCTTGCAGGTGTATACCAAGCGGCCGCTTACCTTTGACCAGGTGCAGGTCCGGGTTTCCAAGGATTTTGCAACCAATGTCCACCTGGATTATGATGAGGCCAATGCCTGCGGGTTTGAAAACGGAGATTTAGGGAGGATACTGCCATGAGCCGGGCGCTGCTGATAGGCCGGGAGCCAGCCGGTTATTTGGGGTATCAATATGTTTCGGAGCCGCCTTATGAGGCGGTGGTCATCGGATCATTGGAATTGGGGTCGTTGCTGCATTTTTGCCATGGCCCTGCGCTTTCGGCGCTGGCAGAGGGAAAAACGGTGCTTTTGTATACCCCGGGACTTCCGGAAGCACCAAAAAACCGGGCATTATCGGCCAGTTTAACTGCTGCTCAACGGGAATTGAAAAACTGGGGCGTTATTTTTACCGACGGGGGCAGAAAGCGGCTGGTTACAGCTGAGGAGGCCCGTTCACTGCGGCAGCAGGGCAAGCGCCCGGAGCCCGGTGCGGTGCTTACGCCTCTGGCAAGGGAAATTATGGAGGGATCGAATTGAAAATCGGAAAAGTGACCGGCTCGGTATGGGCCACCCGGAAGGCTGCATGCCTGCAAGGTCAGACCTTTTTGGTGGTGGATGTGAACGATCAGACTGTGGTGGCGGCAGACCAGGTGGGCGCAGGGGTTGGCGACCATGTACTTTTGGCAACGGGAACGGTCGCATCCCGGTTTTGTATGGATGCGCCCGTGGACGCCGCTGTGGTGGCGATCCTTGATCCGAAAGGAATGAACGGCCGTTAAGCGGCAAAGGAGGAATGGACCGTGTCTGCCCACGAAATTCTAATTGTGATTATGGCTGCCTTTGCGGTGCTGGGCGCTCTGGATCGGATCATCGGCAACCGGTTTGGCTTGGGGCAGGAGTTTGAAAATGGCATTTTGGCCATGGGTTCCCTGGCGCTGGCCATGGTGGGTATCATTTGCCTTGCACCGGTGCTTGCCAATGTTCTTCGGCCGGTGGTTGTGCCGGTGTATCAGTTTTTGGGCGCAGACCCGGCCATGTTTGCCGGCACAATCTTGGCCTGCGATATGGGCGGCGGAGTGCTGGCTCAGGAGCTGGCAGTGACGGAGGAGGCGGCGCTGCTTGGCGGTGTGCTTACCGGTTCGACTTTGGGCGCTACCATCGTGTTCACCATTCCCGTAGCCATGGGTATTGTGTCCGCGGCCGACGCTTCTTCTGTGGCAAAGGGAATTTTGTGCGGGATCGTGACCATCCCGCTGGGCATTTTTGCAGGTGGTTTGGTGGCGGGGTTTCCCGTTGGTATGATTTTGCGGAACTTGGTTCCCATTGTGCTGATTGCGCTGCTCATTGCCCTTGGCCTTTGGAAGTGGGAAAAGGGCATGATTAAAGGCTTTTCTGTTTTCGGTAAGACCATCGTGACATTGATCACCGTGGGCTTGGTGGCGGCAATCGTGGAGAGCCTGACCGGGTTTGCCGTGATTCCCGGTATGGCACCTATCAGCAATGGCTTTGAAACGGTAGGCGCCATCGCCATTGTTCTTGCCGGCGCGTTTCCTTTGGTGTATGCGGTTACCAAGCTGCTGAAAAAACCGCTTCTTTCTTTGGGCAGACGGTTGGGCGTCAATGATACGGCAGCTGGGGGACTCATCGCCAGTTTGGCAAATTCTATCGCTACTTTTGGTATGCTCAAAGATATGGATGCCCGGGGAAAAGTGCTGAATGTGGCCTTTGCGGTGTCTGCGGCTTTTGTGTTTGGTGATCATTTGGGCTTTACCGCGGAATTTGCTCCCCGAATGCTTCCTGCTATGATCGCAGCAAAGCTGGTGGGAGGCATCAGCGCCGTGGCGGTGGCTATGTGGCTGACCCGGAAAAAGCATGTTGGAGGAAATGTATGATTTTGAAAACAGTCATCTCCGGAAAGACCTATGTTTTCCGGGATGTGAAAGAGGTTCTGGCAAAGGCAAATGAGCCCAAGACCGGTGATGTGTTGGCGGGCGTTGCGGCCGAGACCAATCAGGAACGGATCGCGGCGAAGGTGGTATTGTCTGCCCTTACCCTGGCAGATCTGCGGGAGAATCCCGTTGTGCCTTATGAAAAAGACGAGGTCACCCGGATTATTCAGGACGATGTGAATGAAGCGGTGTACCGCAAGATCCGGGGCTGGACGGTGAGTGATCTGCGGGAATGGATCCTTTCCGAAGAAACCACTTGTGATGACATTCATAAGATCAGCCGGGGTCTGACCTCGGAGATGGTGGCGGCAGTTGCAAAGCTGATGAGCAATTTGGATTTGATCTATGCCGCCAATAAGATTACGGTAACTGCCCACTGCAATACGACCATCGGCCTGCCCGGGACCCTCTCCTGCCGCTTACAACCAAACCATACTACCGACGATCCGGAGGGCATCACAGCCTCTACCTTGGAGGGTTTGAGCTTTGGCGCAGGTGATGCGGTGATCGGACTGAACCCGGTGACCGACAGCCCGGAACAGGTGGGGAAGGTGTTGCGCCGCTTCCAGGAGATCAAGGAGCATTGGCAGATTCCCACACAGATTTGTGTGCTTGCTCATGTGACCGCCCAGATGAAAGCGGTGCGTGACGGTGCGCCCTGTGATTTGATTTTCCAGTCCATTGCCGGCAGTGAAGCGGGCAATGCGGCCTTTGGCTTTAACGCAGCCACCATTGCCGAAGCCCGGGATCTATTGTTGCGGGAGGGCACGGCAGAGGGGCCCAATGTGCTCTATTTTGAAACAGGGCAGGGATCGGAGCTTTCTTCCAATGCCCATCATGGGGCGGATCAGGTGACCATGGAAGCCCGTTGCTACGGTTTCGCTAAACGTTTTCAGCCGTTTCTTGTGAACACGGTGGTGGGCTTTATCGGCCCGGAGTATCTTTATGATGCCCGGCAGGTGACCCGCGCCGGTCTGGAAGATCATTTTATGGGTAAGCTTACAGGTATTTCCATGGGCTGCGATTGCTGTTACACCAACCATATGAAAGCGGATCAGAACGACATTGAAAATCTTGCGGCGCTGCTTACTATGGCCGGGTGCAACTATTTTATGGGAATCCCCCATGGGGATGACATTATGCTCAACTATCAAACCACCGGCTTCCGGGAAACCGCTGCTCTCCGGGAACTGACCGGAAAGACGGCCATTCCGGAATTCCAGCGGTGGCTGGAAAAGATGGGCTTTGTGGAAAACGGAAAATTGACGAAAAAAGCCGGTGACGGCTCGTCCTTGCTGTTTTAAGGGGGGCGCAGGATGAATAAACAGGAATTGACTGCCATGGTGGCGGAAATCTTGGGGCAGATGGGGCAGGAGCCCATGGTCAAGGGATCGGATTACAAACCGCATAATCCCGGCCCGCAGCCTTCTGTAACACCTTATACTGACGGGGATTTTGTACCCGATGTGACCGCATTGGATCTTCGTAAGCTCTATCTGGTGGAAAACGGGGTAAACCCCGATGTGTTTCAAAAAATGAAGCAAAAGACACCGGCGCGATTGGGCTCCGGCAGAGCCGGTCCCCGGTATAAGACACTGACGATGCTCCGTTTTCGGGCGGATCATGCGGCGGCGCAGGACGCGGTGTTTTCTCAGGTGGATGAGTCCTTTGCTATGCAAAACGGCCTTGTACCGGTGCAGACCTGCTGTGCCGATAAGGATGAATATCTGACACGCCCGGATAAGGGCAGAATCTTTAATGAAGAAAATGCGGCAGTAATCCGCAAAGCCATTACCGGTACGCCCAAGGTGCAGGTGGTGGTGGGTGACGGCCTTTCTTCTGCGGCTATTACCGCCAATGCCATGGACTGCCTTGCGGCTATGACCGATGGCTTGAAGGCTCGGGGTATTCATTTGGAAAAGACCTTGTTTGTCCGGTATTGCCGGGTGGGCGCCGGTGATGCAGTGGGCGATATTACCGGCTGTGAGCTGGTGTGCGTGCTGGTGGGGGAGCGTCCCGGTCTGGTAACGGACAAGAGTATGTCTGCCTATATCACCTATAAGCCTCATACAGGCGTGTCGGAGTCTGCCCGAACGGTGGTGAGCAATATTCACGCCCAGGGTACGCCTGCGGTGGAGGCAGGCGCCCATATTGCGGAGCTGATTGAGAAGATTTTGGAGAAAAAGGTTTCCGGTGTGGGGCTTCATTTGGAGGGGAAAGTATGATTCCCGTGAAGATTCTCGCGGTGCGGTTTCTTGCCAATGCCTCATCGGAGCTTGCCCGGTCTTTGGGCGCGCCGGAGGGGTATAACAGCTTGGGGTTCATTACCACCGACTGTGACGATGCCACTTATATTGCCCTGGACGAGGCGACGAAGGCGGCGGAAGTAAAGGTCAGCTACGGCAGAAGCTTTTATGCCGGCGCGGCCAATGCATCCACCCCCTATGCCGGTGAGGTGATGGGCGTTTTGGCAGGCGCGACCCCGGGGGCGGTGAAAAGCGGTATGGATGCGGTGATCTCGGCACTGAACCGGGTTGGTTTCAGCCAGGTGGGGGATGTGCCTTACCTTGCGCATACGGTTAGCAGTGTGGGCAGCTTTTTATCCTCCGAGGCCGGTGTGCCGGAGGGGTCGGCGGTGGCGTATCTGATCGCGCCTCCGCTGGAAAGTATGTATGCCATGGACGCGGCGTTGAAAGCAGCGGACGTAAAGTTATGTAAACTATATCAGCCGCCCAGTGAGACCAATTTCGGCGGCGGTCTGCTCCGGGGCAATCAGTCGGCATGTGACGCGGCATGTCAGGCGTTTGCCGCAGCGGTAGCGGAAGTGGCGCTCTCGCCTTTGCAGCGGTGAAAAATGTTTGACAGTTGACAAAATATGTCTGCGCAGGTATAATATTTTTTAGTGCAAAGGCAAAGATGAGAAGAGTACGCAGCGGAAGCCATTCAGAGAACCCTCGTTTTGGTGAGAGAGGGCATGTCGGATACTGCGGAACATGGTCTCGGAGCCGGTGTGTCGATAGGTAGGCATACCCGGGTGCGCCCGTTATCGCGTGTTGAGGCAGGTTTTTCTGCGAATCAAGGTGGTACCGCGTCAATTTTGTCGCCCTTGGATTTTTCCAAGGGCGTTTTTTTATTTCAGGAGGTTATTCTTATGTGCAATTCCTGCAAGGGCAATTACTACATTACCACGCCGATTTATTATCCCAGTGCCAATTTGCATATCGGTCACGCTTACTGCACCGTGGCTACCGATGCTATGGCTCGCTATAAGCGCCTGTGTGGCTACAACGTCAAGTTCCTTACCGGTACGGATGAGCACGGTCAGAAGATCGAGGATAAGGCAAAGGAAGCGGGCGTTACTCCCCAGCAGTTTGTGGATAATATCGTTCTGGGGGAGAAGGGTGTTCTGGATCTGTGGAAGCTGATGAATATCAGCTATGATCGGTTCATCCGCACCACCGATGATTATCACGTTGCCGCCATTCAGAAGATCTTTAAGAAAATGTATGATAACGGCGATATCTACAAGGGCACTTACAAGGGTAAGTACTGCAAGCCCTGCGAGTCCTTCTGGACGGAGAGCCAGCTGGTGGACGGCAAGTGCCCCGACTGCGGCAGAGAGGTGCAGGACGCTGAGGAAGAGGCCTACTTCTTCCGCCTTTCCAAGTATGCTGACCGTTTGCAGGATCTGCTGGAAAACACCGATTTCTTAGAGCCCCGCAGCCGTGTTCATGAGATGGTCAATAACTTCATCAAGCCGGGTCTGGACGATCTGTGCGTCTCCCGCACCAGCTTTACCTGGGGCGTGCCGGTAGACTTCGATGAGGGCCATGTGGTGTATGTGTGGATCGATGCGCTGTTTAATTACATGACCGCTTTGGGCTTCTGTAACGACAAGTATGACGATCTGAATGAGTTCTGGCCTGCCGATGTGCATTTTGTGGGTAAGGAGATCGTGCGTTTCCACTCCATTATCTGGCCTGCCATGCTCATGAGCCTAAATCTTGACCTGCCCAAGAAGGTCTACGGCCACGGCTGGCTGAACTTTAACGGCGAGAAGATGAGCAAATCCCGGGGTAACGTGGTAGACCCATACATCCTCTCCGAGCGTTTCGGTGTGGATGCCCTGCGGTTCTTCCTGCTGCGGACCTTTCCCTTTGGCTCTGATGGCAACTTTACCAATGAGCTGCTGATCAACACCATCAATGTGGATCTGGCCAATGTGCTGGGCAATCTGGTTTCCCGCACAACTGCCATGGCGCAGAAGTATTTTGGCAGTAATCTGGCTGTGGGCGGCGAAGCTGCGGCGCTGGACGAGGAATTGAAAGTTCTGGCTGCTGAGGTTTGCGACAATTACGAAAAGCAGATGGACAAGTTCCAGTTCTCCGTGGCACTGAGCGAAGTGTTCCGCCTTTTGGATCGGGCAAATAAATATATTGATGAGACTGCACCCTGGGTACTTGCCAAGTCTGAGGAAACCAAGCCGAGATTGCTGGCCGTACTGAAAAATTTGTGTGAGTGCATTCGTATTGCCGCGATTTTGATCAGCCCTGTGATGCCTGCTTCCGCTGAGGCGATCCTCAATCAGTTGAATGTGCCTGCTGAGTGCCGCAATTGGGAGAGTCTGGCTTATGTGACCGTCGACCATCCCTGGGTCACCGTTGTGACTGCGCCTTTGTTCCCCAGAATCGATATGGATAAGGAATTGGCAGCTTTGGAAGAACTGAACAAGCCCAAATCCACCATCGAGATCGAGCCGTACAGCGAGGAAAATGTGGATTTTGATACCTTCTGCAAGTCCGATTTCCGGGCGGTGAAGGTTAAGGCCTGCGAGAATGTGAAAAAGAGCGATAAGCTGCTGCAATTTACTTTGGACGACGGCACAGGCACAGACCGGCAAATCCTGTCCGGCATTGCCAAGTTCTATAAGCCGGAGGAACTTGTGGGCAAGACCTTGGTGGCCATTACCAACCTGCCGCCCCGGAAGATGATGGGCCGGGAGTCCTGCGGTATGCTCCTTAGCGCGGTGCACACCGACAAGGGCGAGGAAAAGCTGAATCTGATTATGTTGGACGATGCCATTCCCGCCGGCGCAAAGCTCTGCTAGAATAAAACGAACCGCCCTGTGAATGCTCACAGGGCGGTGTATTTATGTTATTTTTCGTCAGATTGCAGGCGGGTGGATTTTAACCAGTCTTTGATAATTTCCTCAGCAACCTGAGAAATGCTCCATTTCTTTTCCTCAGAAAGTTCTTCCAATATGGCTTTTGTAGCCGGATCGGTACGGAAAGTAATATATTCGGTTCGTTTTTCGGTTTTTCTCATATCTATCACCCGTATACATGGTATACCTATTTTCTTGACAAAACCAGCGATATTAGGTATATTTAGTATACCATTAAGGAGGTGATATTATGACTGAGGAACAAATTGAGGATATTTACAACACCCTGACCGGACAGCTTCGCGAGGAATACCGCGTGCCCGGAGTGGAAAATTTGTTTGCTACGGGCAGCAAATGTATGAATTGTTACAAGCTTTTTTTAGATGCTTATGCGCGTCTTTGTCAGCGCTTGGGAGGGTATGACGAAGAGGATGCCGATGTGGAGATCATCGTCAACGCCTTCATGGATATGGAGCGAATCATTTCCTTTCGGATGTTTCATTACGGAATGATATATGGCGCCAAATACGGCTGCGCGCCGGAGGAAAAATGATAGCGTTTTGCGGTATAAATAACGGGCATCGGCGTTCTGCCGATGCCCGAAGTTTATTTATTCTTCCCAGTTGTGCCAGACGTTTTGCACATCGTCGTCTTCTTCCATGATGTCGATGAGCTTTTCCATCAGCTTGATATGTTCTTCATTGTCCAGCTTCTGGTAGTTCTGGGGAACCATTTCGATCTGGGCGGAGGCGAAGGTGTACTTGGACAGGTGCTCGACCACGGCGTTGAAATCGTCGGGATCGGTGTAGATGGTGAAGCAGTCTTCTTCCGCCTCAAAATCGTCCGCGCCGGCGTCCATGGCGTCCATCATGACTTCTTCCTCGTCCAGGTCGCCGTCTTCATTGTCGATGACCAGAACGCCTTTCTTATCAAAGGACCAGCTGACGCAGCCGGAAGCGCCCAGGTTGCCGCCGAATTTATCAAAATGGTGGCGCATGGAGCCTGCGGTGCGGTTGCGGTTGTCGGTCATGGTCTCCACGATCACGGCAACGCCGCCGGGGCCGTAGCCTTCGTAGGTGATGGATTCGTAGCTGTCGCCATTGCCTGCGCCGCTGGCTTTTTCCAGGCAGCGCTTAATGTTGTCGTTGGGCATGTTGGCAGCCTTGGCCTTGGTGATGACGGTGGCCAGGCGGGAGTTATGGGCCGGGTCGGCAATGCCGCCGCCCTCTTTCACTGCGACGATCAGTTCCTTGGCGATCTTGGTAAAGGTGGCAGCGCGCTTGGCGTCCTGCGCGCCTTTGGTTTTTTGTATGTTATGCCATTTGGAATGTCCGGACATGGTTCAATCTTCCTCTCGTAACTCAATAATAATCGCGTATATTTTAGCATCTTACCTGCCAAAAATCAATAGAATTTCATGCAATCGCCGTGGGTTTCGGAGATTTTTACGGTAATTTCCGGGAATGCTTCGGCAATTTTCTTCGCCAGAACCGCGACTACCGGGTTTTCCGTGTGGAAGTGCCCCGCGTCGATCAGATTCAGGCCCAGTTCTTTCGCATCCCAGAAAGGGTTGTATTTTATATCTGCGGTGACGAAGGTGTCACATCCGGCGGCAAGTACATCTGCCAGCGCGTCAGCGCAGCTGCCGCCGCCGACGGCAACATGGTGTACCGGTTTTCCGCCGTCTACATAGCGAAGCCCCTCACAGCCCAGACGCTCCTTGACCGTTTGCAGAAATTGGGTCAGCTCCTGTTGGGGCACGTCTCCCCGACGAATGAGATTGCCGGTTTTTTCCATAGTGACTATGTTTTCAAGACCCAACGTTGCCGCCAGCACATCGTTGACACCTCCGGGGGCGCAGTCTAAGTTGGTGTGCAGGCAAATGTGGCTGATGCCGCTTTGAATCAGAGTTTGCAGACTTTTGCCGATGGTGGTTTCATCGGTAACCGAGTGAAGCGGCTGAAAAATCAGTGGGTGGTGGGTTACAAGAAGTTCCGCGCCAAAGTCAGCTGCTTCCCGGCACACGTGGGTGAAAGGATCCAGCGCCACCAAAATTTTGGTGACGGGGGTGTGGAGACTGCCGCAGTTTAAGCCCACATTATCCCAGTCCATTTTCAGCGCTTTCGGGGCAAAAGTTTCCAGACAGGTAAGAATATCACCGACGGTTGTCATTGGGTTTCCTCCTTTAAACAGGGCAGATTTTTCAAATCTTCCAAAATGGCGGTCAGTTCCGGGTCGGATCGGTGGGAAACGGCAATTTTCAAGCCGTTTATCACCCAGGCAGCGTATTCTGTCAGTTCCGGGTCGCCGCATTGCAAAAGAGCCGGGGTCAGGTAGGTTTGCGCCGGGGTCAGCCGGGGAGATTCCGGCTGCCAGAGAATTTCCATGACGGTGTAAAGGAATTTTCCGTCCCGCACAAGATTTTCCCGGGCGATATGCCAGCCGGAGTCGGAGAGGTATTGACGCAGAAGGGGCGTTTTGCTCTGGCATTGCAGGATCAGCCGGTATTGGGGATTTTGCAGCCAGGGCGCGGCCTGCAATATGGAAATCATGGTATCGCCGCCCATGCCGGCGCAGACCATGCAGTCAAAGTCCCGGAGGATACCTTGCACTCCGTCGGCCAGGAAAAACTGTATTTTTTCCCGGATGCCGAATTTTTCTGCGTTGCGCATGGCGCTTTGCAGGGGCATTTTTTTAATGTCCGCCGCGATGCAGGACCGGGCGATGCCGTTTTTCAGCAGGTAAATGGAAAGGTATCCATGATCGCAGCCAATGTCCGCTACCCGGTCGCCGGGACGAACCAGTCTGGCGCAGGCCAGAAGCCGGGGAGAGATGGGAATGTTCATAGAATTCTCCTAAAAACAAATGCCACCCCGTTCTGGGATGGCATTGCCGGTTTAGTTGGCGTTCTTCTGAGCCTGATCGGCCTCAAAGGCTTCCAGAAAATGATTCAGCTGAGCAAGGAAAGAATCGCAGTCGATGCCGTGGACCATGCAGGCTTCCTCCACGGTTTCACCCCGGGAAGAGGGGCAGCCCAGGCAGTGCATGCCGATGGCAAAAAACAAGGGCGCAGCCTGAGGCGCGATGTCCAGCACATCACCGATGATGGTGTCTTTTTCAATCTTAACAGCCATAATTTGACCTCCTGTTACAATTCTTGCCCTATTATAACCGCTATTACAGAAAAAAACAAGAGGTATTTCGGCATTTTCCACAGATTCTCCTGAAAAGAAAATTATAGAAATGCAGTTGATAATTAACAAACATTATGATATGATGTAACAAATTTTAAGGAGAAAGATGGTGTGTTTTATGTACCCAAGAGCAAAACAGGAACAATACCTGGAAGGCATTTATCCGGTTAAGGAAAATTATGAAGGCTGCGACCTTTTGACCTTCTATAATCGGATAAAAGAAGGAAACCGTGACGTTAAGGTTTTGCCTGCCGGTTTGTTTGAAAAAGAGGAGTATTTACTGACTGTCGGTGAAAACGGCATCACATTGCACACAGCAACCGAGGAAGCCATTTTCCGCGGCGCGACTACTCTGTATCAACTGGTTCAGGAGCATGAGGGAAAGCTGCCTTACGCGGTGATCGCGGACAAGCCGGATTTGAAGCGCCGCGGCTATATGCTGGATATCAGCCGTTCCAAGATGCCCACCGTGGAGACTATTAAACAGTACATTGATCTTCTGGCGCTGCTGAAATACAATGAATTTCAGCTTTATATGGAGAGCAACTGCTTTAAATACGCTGCTTATCCCAAGTATACCGAGGATTTTGATTGCCTGACGCCTGAGGATATCCGGGAACTGGATCAGTACTGTGCCGATCGGTTTATCGATCTGGTGCCCAACCAGAATTCTCTGGGTCACATGGGTTACTGGCTGGCACAGGATGAGTTTAAGCATCTGGGTCTGGGCGACGAAACCCGCCCCAATAGCACCACCATCAACCCCTTGCTTCCCGAGAGCATGGAGTTCCTGGATAATCTGTATGGCTCTTTGCTGCCTCATTTCCGTTCCCGCTGGCTGAATGTGGGCATGGACGAAGCCTTTGAGCTGGGCAAGTTCCAGATGGAAGAGTATACTGCCATGCACGGCAAGGATCATGCTTTCATGGAGCATTTGAACCGGGTGGATCAGCTTGCCCGGGATAAGTACGGCAAGAAGATCATGTTCTGGGCGGATATGATCTATAAATATGAGGACCTTTATCACATGGTTCCCAGAGACGCCATTGCTTTGGAGTGGGGTTATGAGCTGATCCAGTCCCAGCTGATGACAGCCCACTGCATCAACTTCCAGAAAGCGGGCATTAAGTACTATGTATGCCCCTCCTGCAACGTACATTTGAGCTTTACCGGCCGGTTTGACGTCACTTCCTTTAATATCCGCACTGCGGCGGAAATTGCCCGGGATTACGGTGCAGAGGGTCTTCTCATGACCGACTGGGGCAATAGCTGGAATCCCCACTTCCCGGTGTGGAGTCTGCTGCCCTGCGCCCTTGCGGGTCAGTACGGCTGGAATGTTGGAGCAGAGCAGAACGGCGAGACATTCAAGGCGGACTTCATCCGCGACGCGGAGAAGTTTATCGATCGGGTGGTCTTCGGTGGCGTTGGCGTTTCCCGGCTGCTTTACCGGATGTCCAACTATTATCTGTTGGAGCCGGAGCGGATCCACGTGGGTACCATGTGCGGTGAAGTGTTCGGTAAGCCTCTGAGCGAAACGGACAATCTGCCTTTCTTTGATTTGAAAGAATGCGGCGATGATTTCTATTTTGACAACTTGCTGGATTATTGCAGCAAGCTTTACAGAGATTTTGAGAAGTTGGATATCGATGACATTATCAAGCGGGAGATCCTGATCAATGTGAAGATGGTCATGCTCTCTGCTGAGCTTTGCAAGATTCGAATGAGCCAGAAGGTTTCTGCTGAAAAGAAGGCAGAGCTGGTGGCGCTGATTGACTGGATGATTCCGGAATATAAGCAACTGTGGCTGGTTCGGAACTTCGAGGAAGGTGTGCAGAACTTTATTGAGCAGCTGCTGCGCAGAAAGCAGGAACTGCTGGCGCTGTAAAAAGCATACAGATTAAAAAATGACACTTTCGTGAGAAAGTGTCATTTTTATTTACGAAAGACCTTGGATTTCTATCTGCTCGATCACTTGCTGTCCTTTTGGCGGTCAGACCGCAGCTGCCCTGAATGGGGTAGTTAGCGTATTTACCTTTACAGCCGGACAGGGGTCGGTCAAAATCAATAGTGATGAGGCCCCGCTTTTCCAGACATTGCAGATATAATCCGGCTTGTTCCGGACTTTGCCCTGTAATATCAGGACAGAGGGGGTCGGGAGAATCCGCTGTACGCACCACCGACAGAAACGCCACCTGCGCCAAAAACAGCAGGATGTCCACTTCTTCCGGCGCTAAGACCAGTTCTCCGCATCCGCCGCAGTTGCCGCAACAGCCATTGCAATTGCTCATTATTTGCCCTCCAACGCAAGCTTTTCCCGCTTCTGGCAGGTAAATAGGATCACCTGTTTATGTTCCCCTGTCTGGGCCAGAATATCCATGGCGGCGGCAAGACGTGTTTCGTCAAACCGCACCAGTGCATCGTCCAGCACAAGGGGTGCTTCGGGCGTTAGCTCTTCGGCCACCGCCAGACGCAGGGCAAGGTACAACTGGTCTGCCGTACCGTCGCTGCGCCACTGGGCAGTACGAAGGGTGTCTTCTTCCTGGGTGCAGGTATTCAGACTCAAATCTTCGCTGAGGGTGAGCCGGTCGTACCGACCGCCGGTGAGTGCCTGGAATAACTCCTGCGCCCGCTTGGAGATCCGGGGGGCAAAGCGGCGCTGCAATTCTGCGGTTGCTGCGGAAAGGGCCCGCTGCGCCAGTTCCAATGCAGCGTGAATGTCTTCTAATTGCCCAATTCTGCGCTGAATGGCTTTTAACTGGCTGCGAAGCACCATTTCCTGTCCCAACGCTTCACATCTGCCTTGGTATTGGCCGATTTTCAGCTGCAATTGCCGCAAATTAAAGCGGGCGCTTGCCAGTAATTCCTCGGTTTCAGATTCTGTGTAGTTCAGTTCATCCGGGCGCTGGGGAGCGGCGGCGGTTCTGGCAATGGATTTGAGCGTGTTCACGTGCTCCTGTGCCGTGGCAAGGTTGCGCTCTGCTTGGTCAAGCGCGGTGCGATCTTCCCGGTTTTGCCGCCAGCGATCCAGAACCTCAGCCAGGGGGGCGCCTTGGGTGAAACGGGAGATTTCCTCTTGCAGTAGCTTATGGTTTTCGTCCCAATTATGCCGGAGCGCTTTCGTTTCAGTATATTTCAGCTGAAAGCGGTTGCGTTCTTCCGCATAGCGGGTAGCATCTGCCAGCCATTGCTCCGGGGGTAGATTGGGATGCCGCAAAGCAATTAAATCCATAGCTGCTTTTTGTCGCTTTTTTATGACGGCGTTGAGAATTAGAGCCAGCATAAAGGACAGGCCAATGCAGCCGCCTAAGATTCCGTAAAACAGGAGATTTTTATAGGAGAGGAAACGCCAGACTGCCACGCCTGCGGCGCAGGCAAGCATATCCCCGATCACTACCAGCCAAACCATGATTTGACGCAGTTTTTTCTTCTTCTCCAATTTCCGGTAGGCGGTAAAATCGTCCTTTGCGGCAACCACAACGTCGTCAATAGACTCGTAATGGGAGATGGTTTCCGGTTCTGTGGGAAGAGGGGGAAGATCCTGGGCGGAATCCTGCATAGAGTACCAACGTTGTTGCAGCTTTTGGCCTTCGCCAATGGCCTGCTCGCAAGCTTCCAGGGAAGGAAGTGCGCCGCAGCGCCCAAAAAGATTGTCGGCTTCTTTTTGGGCGTCTTCCTGAATGGACAGAGCTTGCTGCACTTTTTTCTCATCTTCCAGAGCAGCGGCATAGTCAAGAGCTTGGCGGTGATTTTCCAGATCGGAAATTTGCTCTTCCAAGGCTGCCTGTTCCCGGCGGAGCAGTTCTGTTTGCTCCGTCAGCTCGTTAAGCTCGTTTAACTGCTTTTCCAGAAGATCCCGCTGGGCTTCCGCCTGGGGCAGAAGACCGCTGCGGTTATAGCGGCATTTGTTTTTCAAATCTTTCAGCGCTTGTTGCAGCTTGTCACCTGCACCGCTTTCGTCACCGGTGGTGACCAGATTGTTCAGCCGCCGGCGCAGAGCGTCATCCTGGGTGACGGGCAGGTCTGTCAGTTTCAAGAAGCCCGCCCGGGTAAATACGGAACGTTCCACGCCAAGAAGCTTTGCGCCGCAGTTTTCTGCGTTGAGTTCCGGTACTTCAAGACCTGTGTCCGTTTCATATGCGGAAAATTCTCCCAGGAGGAGTCTGCCCCGGGTACGTCGCTCAATGGTAATGTTTCGACCGTTCCAGTTTAGGTCAATGCGACCGGCCATGGGTGCGCCGGACCAAGGTGCGTACCGATCTTTATCCGCCAAAATATTTTTGGTGGTTCTTGCTCCGGTGTCCAGACCGTAAAGCATATTCACAAGGAATGCGCACCAGGTGCTTTTGCCCCATTCGTTGGGGGCTTCGATCACGTTCAGACCCGGTTTTAAGGTCAGAGTTTCATGATTGAGTTTGCCGAAGGTGGCGGTCATGGAGTAAATGATCATGGCAGGAGCACCTCCTGTCCGTCCAGAATCTGGCGGGAAATTTTCGCCGCCAGTTTCAAATGCTGTTGCAGTTTTTCACTGTCAGTTTGCAGGCCTTCGTGGAGGATCCGGAAATAAACTCCCTCCAAAGAGTCTTCGCCAATGGCGCTCCACAGATCAATTTCCGGCAGCGTCCGATCCCGCAATTCCAGATTGGGAACGTGGGACATTTTGGCGGCAATGGCATTTAAGTCGATAGCAGATGCGTAACCGGTGAGGGTGACCCGGTAAAAGTCTTCGGTTGCTACGGGGGGAAGCAGGGCTTTCACTGCTGCCAGGGCATCTTCACCCACGTCGGTGGTCACATCATAAAATCTGGGAGTGTTCAGAGGCAGGAACTGGGCGGTAACGCCCTCGTCCAGGTGCACCAAAAGCGCGCCCTTCATATCCGGTTCATCATAGCCCCGGCCCATGGGGCAGCCGGGCCAGGCGCACAGGGTCTCGCCGGCGCGGAAACTGCCGCCTTTGTGAATGTGACCCAGCGCCAGATAGTCAAGACCTGATTCCTGTACATGCAGCTTTGTCACAGGCGCATAAGGGGAGCTTGCCTGCGTGGGGTCGCTGTGCAGCATACCGACGTGCCAGCGCTCGTCGCCCTCTGCCCGGAAATCTTTGAGCAGGGCGGGGCAGTCCATGGACTCATAGCCTGCGCCGTAGAGACGAATGTCCAGCTCCGGCACGGAAATGCTTTCCATTACGGGGTGGGTAAAAATGCGCACATTTTCTGGCCAGCGCTCCGCAAGATACGGAGAGCTGCTTTGACAGAAATCATGGTTACCCGGTGTGATAAATACCGGGATTTTTAATTCGGAGAGGGCTGCGTAAACTGCACGGAAGCTTTCCTGGGTATATGCTCCGTCGAACAAGTCACCGCAAAGCAGCAGAAGATCGCAGCTTTCGCTGCGGCATAAGGATGCGATTTTATCAGGAATTTCCAGAAGGGCTTTGCGCAGAGCTTGCGTCTGCGCCTCTGTTCGACCCAACAGGGGAGAATCCAAATGCCAGTCGGCGCTGTGCAGTATTTTCATCGGTCAGAACCATCCTTTCTGCGAAATTATCGAACCGATCGGGCGTATTCCGTGGGAGTAATGCCAAACTTGTCTTTAAACTGCCGGGAGAAATGATGTACGGTAGAGTATTGCAGCGCTTCTGCAATGGCGGAGAAGTTCATATGTCCTTCCCGGATCATGAGCTTACTCTCTTGCAACCGAATACGGCGGATATATTCACCTGGGGAAATTTGAAGGTTTTTCTGGAAAAGCGCAGTAAGATAACTGGGACTTACTCCGGCCATGTGGGCAACCTGAGGCACGGAAAGCTTTTCCCGAATGTGCGCGCCGATATATTGCTGTGCCCGGCGAATGATTTCGTTTTCTGAGTGGATGGTGTTGGTGGTTTGCAGGGGCGTTTCCGGAGCATCTGCGTATCGGATAACGGTCAACAGCAGCATGTTCAGAAGGGAAATAATGATATCTGTGGAGTATTCATCTGCCCGCTCTTGTTCCCGGAGCAGCTGCTGCAAAAGGTTTGCAGCTTTTTGGGAAATGCGGAACTTTCGGTCGATGAGTTTGGAAATGTCACAGCCTTCCGCATCAAAAGAGATGGTGAGGAACCGGGGTGCCACATCCATGTCTGCATATTGCATATGCCATTGATTTGGCCCGTAAATAACCAGATCGCCTTGGGTCAGCAGAGCGTCCTTTCCGTCAGCCACGGAGTGCAGTGCACCCTGATCCACATAAGTCAGTTCCAGCATGGAGTGAGCTTCGCCGGGGAAGAAGAAGCCTTTTTCTTTTTCCTGATAGAAGAATGTATAAAGGTCTGTGACCCACAAACGGTGCTCTACATGGAAATTCTGGGGCTGCTGGGTTAAACCGGTAGACTTGGGCGGCAGCAAAGAGAATATTTCTACTGAGGAAGTATCTTCCAGAAACGGGGATAGACAAAAGTAGATATCCGGCCGAATCCGTACGGTCTTATCCAAGTAGAAATTGGTAAAATCTTTTCCGTCGACAGAAACGGAAAGCACAGTGCCTCCCGAACAGAAATGCAGCCAGACTTCGGACATAGCTTTATAAACCGGAGCATTGTTGGAAGAAAGCTGCCAAATTTCCTTTTCTTCTGGTTTTACATGGATGTTGGCAGCATCGGAGCGCTCCATAGAGATGGTTCCGTAGTTTTTAAAGTTAGAAAGATTTAGGTTGCGGATCATAAAATTACCCCTCTAAATGAAAAATGGGGTCACTTTCCGTGACCCCATTATTATAACATAAAAAGTTGAAAATGGCAAATATTTATTTTTGGTACTCAAATTCCAAATCATAAATATCCACAGTATCGCCGTCCTGAATGCCCAGTTCTTCCAAACGGGTGAACAGACCGCACTTTCTTAATTGCAGATCGAAATAGTTTCTGGATTCGTAGTCGTCAAAATTGATATTTTGTACCAGCCGTTCCAGCCATGTGCCGGTGACCAGCCATGTGCTGCCGTAGTGCTCGATTTCAAAGACGGAAGGATCGCTGGGTTGCTCAATAATTTCCACATACTCCGGTTCATAAATGGTAACCGGAGGCAGAGTGCGGAGCTTTTCCGCTACTATGCGCATAAGATTCCGGGTGCCCTGGGTGGTACCGGCGGAAATTTCATAAAGCTCACAGCCGGCGGCGTTTACATGGGCTCTCAGCCGTTCCAGATTATCAGAATCCGGAGGCAAGAGGTCTACCTTGTTCGCCGCTACGATCATAGGCCGATCGCCTAAATCTACGCTGTAATTGCCAAGTTCCGCGCAAATGGCGTCAAAATCTTCCACCGGGTCCCGGCCCTCGCTGCCGGAAACGTCGATCACGTGCACCAGCAGTCGGCAGCGGTCAATGTGCCGCAGAAAATCGTGGCCCAGTCCTGCGCCTTCGGCAGCGCCTTCAATGATGCCGGGAATGTCCGCCATGACGAAGGACACGCCCTCGTCCACGTAGATCACGCCCAGATTGGGAAACAGAGTGGTAAAGTGGTAGTTGGCGATTTTGGGGCGGGCGTTGGAGGTGACGGACAGGAGGGTAGATTTGCCCACGTTGGGAAAACCTACCAGACCAACGTCTGCCAAAAGTTTCAGTTCCAGGATAATATCCCGCTCCTCACCTTTGATGCCGGCTTTTGCAAATCGGGGCACCTGCCGGGTGGGGGTAGCGTAGTGGGCATTGCCCCAGCCGCCACGTCCGCCTTTGGCAATAACGAAATCTTCGCCGGTGGACATATCTACAATGATTTGGCCGGTGGAAGAATCCCTGACTACCGTACCCCGGGGCACCTGAATCACCAGGGGCTCGCCCCGCTTGCCGGACATTTTTCTGCCCATGCCGTTTTCGCCGGACTGAGCTGCATATTTGCGCTTGTAGCGGAAATCCAGCAGGGTGGAAAGATTGTCGTTCACCCGCAGGATGACGCTGCCGCCGTGACCGCCGTCGCCGCCGTCTGGGCCGCCGGATGCCACATATTTTTCTCGGTGGAAAGCCACAGCACCGTCGCCGCCTCTGCCGCCGCAGACGGTGATCCGGACTTTATCCACAAACATTTCCATAATCAAAACTCCTTTCGGGGTCATCTGCTTCGTCATCGTTGCCTGCTTGTAAAAACAGGTAAGGATCACGGAACACAGAAAAGAAGGGCTGTTGCGGTAGTTTGCAACAGCCCTTCGCTTTTCATACGCTTACTGCTCGGCGTACACGGAGCACTGCCGACGGTCCTTGCCCTTGCGCTCAAACTTGACGGTGCCGTCAACCAGAGCAAACAGGGTGTCATCCTTGCCGATGCCAACATTGACACCGGGATGAATGTGCGTACCTCTCTGGCGAACCAGAATGTTACCGGCCAGAACAAACTGACCGTCAGCACGCTTCACGCCCAGACGCTTGGACTCGGAATCACGGCCGTTCTTGGTAGAACCGCCGCCCTTGTGGTGAGCGAAGAACTGAATACCGATTTTCATCATAGTATTACACCTCCAAAACTTCGATATAATCAGGATAATCATCACGCATATTGCAAAGAGTGAGCAGCATGCCGGCCAGAACGGCCTGAACGCTTTCTTCCTCATCGCAGGATGCGGGGAGGGTCAAGCTGATGCGGGCATCTTCCTGTTTGACCCGAACCTTGGCTTTCGCGCCGCACACATCGTTGATGGTGGCCTCAGCCATGGTAACAACAGCGGAGATGGCGGCGCAGACGATGTCGCTGCCTTCCTCGGCATAACCGCTGTGGCCCGAGATGGAGAAACCGGTGATCCGGTCATTCTCGGTGAAAAATTCGCATTTTGTCATAGGGCATTAAAGAGCGATCTTGGTGATCTCTACCTTGGTGTAGGGCTGGCGATGACCGATTTTCTTCTTCTCGTTCTTCTTAGCCTTGTACTTCAACACGTAGATCTTCTTGCCCTTGCCGTTCTTGACGACCTTTGCCTCAACGGCAGCGCCTTCAACCACGGGGGTACCGATCTTGGTATTCTCACCGTCCAGAACGGCCAGAACCTGGTCGAACTTTACGGTTTCCTCTGCCTCGGCATTCAGCTTCTCAACGTAGAGAACGTCGCCCTCAGCGACGGTGTACTGCTTGCCACCGGTAACGATAATTGCTTTCATTTTTGTTTCACCTACTTTATAATGTGTAGTCTCGCTTTTAGGGTGGGTGCGCGCTGCACCTCTTAAACCCATTCAATGCGGCTCGACTATTCTAGCACCCGAAGAGGAAAAAGTCAATACTTTTTTCTGCGTTTTTTATATATTATGGCAGTTAAAGGAAAAGGACATCTACAAAATGCAGATGTCCTTTTTGTTAGTTTGTGAAAATAAATTTTGCGGAATTTCCGGAAAGAATGTTGGATTGCACATGCAGCTCGATAGAAGTCCAATTTTCTGGAACTTCCAAAGCGTACCAACCGACCATTTTCTTGCCGGGAGCAATGGTGCCGTCAAGCATTTCACTACCAAATGCAGCAGCAGCGGTAAATGACTCTGAGCATTTTACGTCATCGGCGTATGCCTCAAACAGTAAAAGACTGCTAATTACTTGATCTTCGTCAGAGATGTTTTGAATGGTGAACTTTATGCCAACGAAAACCTTGCCGCTGGAAGGCTCAAAAAAAGTTGTTCCATAAGATTCCTTGATCTCCGTTGCCGTGAATTTAAGCGTTTTAAACACGGCAGTTTCCATTAAGCCGAAAGATTCTTCTTTCGGCGTATTGTTTCCCTGACTTGCGCCGGAGCCGTTTCCTGTGATGTTTCCAAGCTCTTTTCCTATGCTGTCACCAAAATCACATGCAGCAATGGAAAAAATCATAATGATCAAAAGAATGCAACAAATAATTTTCTTCATCTTTTCTCTCTCCTGTCAATATTGTTGAGTCACCAAAATGTGCCTGCTGTCGATTATAGACGTTTTATGTCTATTTGTCAATAGATATTTTCTTTCTAGCGTAGAATACAGACAGAGGTGATATCATGAAGCTTTCCTTAGGTGAAAAAATACGCAATTTGCGAGAAGATGCAGACCTGAATCAAACAGAGTTGGGCGAAGCAGTCCACATGACTCAGCGTAAAATTTCCTATATTGAATGTGGAAGATACGAACCTGGTATAGATGATATCATCGCTTTTTGCCACTTCTTCAAGGTTTCGGCGGATTACTTGTTGGGCATTCCGGATAAGTACAGGAAAAAGTAATACAAAAATCTTTTAGTATATTTTTGGTGTTTTTTAAAAAGTTCTTGACAAACGCAGGAGTAGCAATTATAATCACTCATGCGCCTGGACGATTAGCTCAGCTGGCTAGAGCATCCGCTTGACGTGCGGAAGGTCATAGGTTCGAGTCCTATATCGTCCACCAAAAAGGAAAACCACACCGTTTGGTGTGGTTTTCCTTTTTGGTATGGTATTCGGATATAGGACTCGAAGAGGGCGGCACCGGCAAAGCCGGTGTAAAAAAGTGTCCGGTGGACATTTTTTAGCCCGTGGAAGAGTCCATGGAGCTGCGGACGCGGCCGGATGGCTGTGAACGCAGATTCAACATGATAATAGAAAAGCACCACCCTATCCAGTTGCGATTTTTGCACGAGGGGGTTTACAAATACAGAAAGATTTAATATTATAATCGTAGTCGCACATCAAGTTGAGTAGGAAATAAAAGTAATGGCAGAAAGAGGGAAATTATATGAATAAACATATACGTATACCGATTATTCTTTTAATAATGTCTGTTATTCAGATACTGCGCTTTATTAATATTCGTATACAGTCCAGCTTGGATTTGATCTTTTTCATATTCTCTGTTTTAAGCATTGCAGCCGATCTGGTTCTTTGCTTTGTCCTCTTTGCTAAAAAGCGCGGCAATACACTGATGACCGTGCTTGGTTTTGCGGTGTTGTTGGAATTGATTTATTTATTTGTGAATCTGAATATTTGGAGCATTTTGAGTTTTTCTGCTCATGCATTATTGCTTGTGTTTGCGCTTGCGGTTTGCGAACAGACACTTATTAAGGCTGATTTTACTAGAATCAAGGAATTTGCCAGCGATTATTATTATCTTCCGGCACTTTTGTATTTGGCTGCATCTGCATATAGCATACTTGGATTGTTCGGTAATATTTATTCTTTACTGGCTGCCGTAACAAATGCGCTGAATGTGGTTGTTTTCTTTCTTTTCGGCAAGTGGTTTAAGGACTTGTATGAGGAGTCTGTTTTTGGTTAATTGATGGATAGCACGAAGGAAAAAGCACCACCCGGGAAGGGTGGTGCTTTTTGTATTCGATTATTCCCCGATTAATTCGGTCAGCATTTGGTCAACCAGAATCAGGCAGCGGGGGACGTGGAACGGGCCTTTGAAGGTAGAACCTTTGCAGGCGGGCTCGGTGGGCTTTCCGTCCCGGCGTAGGTAGCCGTACCATTCGCCGTACTCGTCGGCAAAATAGGTTTGGCAATACTCCAAAAGTTTGTAGAAAACATCCAGATATTTTTCGTCCCCGGTGTCCCGGTAGATCATCAGCGAGGCGATCAGCGCCTCGTTGTGGGGCCACCACAGCTTCATGTCGTGCTCGTAGGCCTCCGGCGGATTGCCCAGGCAGTCCAGAAAATACAGGATGCCACCGTATTGAGGATCCCAGCCTTTGGTAAAGGCCATGTCAAAGATCTCTACTGCCTTTGCGTGGAGCGCCTTATCGCCAATGTCATTGGCGTAGTCCATCAAAAACCAGCTCAGCTCAATGTCGTGGCCGGGGTTGACCATGCGGCCTTCCGTGATGTCAAGGCGCGTCTCTCCATTAGGACCTACATTTTCCAATGTGCAGCCCAACTCCGGCTTTACATGGTATTTTAAGACCTCTGAGACGCATTGGGCAGCCCGGTTGTTGTAAAATTCCCGGTTTTCCGGATCTACCCGCTTTAACACTCCGGTGACGTTCAGCAGGATCATGGGGATACCCAAGCTTCTGCCGGTGCGGGTAGTGGGGATGGTTTTGGGGCCGATGCCGGTGGGGTCGGGTGCGCCGTGACTCAGATCCCAGTACATATCATAGGCGCGCCGGGCCCGTTGCAGGTATTCTTTTTCTCCGGTAATGCCGTAATATTCGGCATTGGCCATGCAGTAAAAGGCTTCGGAATAGTAATACCGCCGTTGGCGCAGGGGCTGCCCGTCACCGGTGACGGTGAAGTAAAGGCGGTCACCGGCATCCCGGTTGATGCAGCAGCGCTCCAAAAAGTTCAGGCAGCTTAGTGAGGCGTTTTGCCATTCTGCCCGGATTCCGTAAATGTGGCAGAGGTAGGCATAGGTCCAGCCGCAGCGGCCCTGCATCCACACACTTTTATCGGTGGAGTAGCGTTTTCCTTTCCGGTCAAGGCAGGTGTAAATACCGCCGTTTACGGAGTCCATGCCGTTTTTCAGCCAGAAATCCGCTGAGATTTTCAGTTGCTCCCGAACCCATTGTCGGGCATTTGACATTTTTTGAAGATCCATAGATCTGATACCCTCTTACAAATAGGTGTTTTCCGCAGCACGGATCATTTCGGCGCACTGTTTGGCGATGGGGTAATCGCTTTCTGTCAGTTCCGGAAGAGGAGACCGCACAGAGCCGCAATCCACTGCACCGAGAATACGCAGAATTTCCTTAATCATGGCGTACATATTGCCATTTCCGGAGCACATTTTGTAAATAATGCGGCAGCATTCGTTCTGAATATCCCGGGCAGTTGCCAGATCACCGGATTTCACGGATTCGTAAAGTTTGATGTACAGCCGGGGCATGGCGCCATAGGTGCCGCCGATACCGCCTACGGCGCCCATGGTGAGACCGGAGATCAGCTGCTCGTCCGGGCCGTTGAATACCAAAGCGCCTTCGTCTGCCCACATTTGAATGTCCTGTACCGGCATAGAGGAGTTTTTAACGCCGATCACCCGGGGATTTTTCAGCATTTCCTGTAACAGCGGCACGGTTAAAGATACACCTGCTAGCTGAGGAATGTTGTAAATAATAAAGTCGGTATTGGGCGCTGCGGCGCTGATGTCATTCCAGTATTTGGCGATGGCATAAGGAGGCAACTTGAAATAGATGGGCGGGATCGCAGCGATGGCGTCGACGCCAAGGCTTTCCGCATGGGCGGCAAGTTCTTGGGAATCCGCCGTGTTATTGCAGGCCACATGGGCAATGATGGTGAGCTTGCCTTTGGCTTCTGCCATCACATTTTCCAGAACTGTTTTCCGTTCTGCAACGCTCTGGTAGATACATTCACCGGAAGAACCGCCTACATATAACCCGTTGACACCGGCGTCTATGTACCATTTGGTCAGCGCTCGGACAGCTTCTGGCGAGATGCTGCCTGACTGATCATAGCATGCATAGAATGCAGGGAAAATTCCTTGATATTTCAATTGACTGTTCATGGCAATTACCTCCTGTTGATTTTTATATATTATAATAAAAAGTATTTAAATGCAAGACCCCAAAAGGCAAGACCCCTTGACCTTTGTCGAAAGGTGTGTTATTATGAGCGCAGCAATTCAATATTTCTGTGTGACGCATTCAGGAAAGGACAGTTTTCCGTCGCCGAAGGAGTAACGCTCTCAGGTGTCCGAAAGGATGGGGACTGAATGCTGACAGAACTTTGGAGACGTCCGCTTTATGCGGGGGCCGAAGGTGCAAGCGCAAAATTGCGTCAAACTCTCAGGCAAAAGGACAAAGGATTATTCCAATTGTGTTTTTGGGCGAGCCGCATTTTGTGCAGCTCGCCTTTTTGTATTATTTGTTTGGAGGAAGAAAACATGGGTAAAATTGTGGAAATGATCGCATCTGTAAACGGTGTGGTCAACGATGCGGTGTGGGGACTGCCCGGACTGATTTTGCTGATTGGTACGGGTATCGTGCTCACTCTTTGCACCAAGGTGTTTCAGGTGAGCCATATCGGCCACTGGTGGAGCAAGACTATTGCCAGTATTTTTAAGAAAAACAGCGCAGCCACCAAAGACAGTGATAAGAAGAATATCTCCCAGTTTCAGGCGTTGTGCGCTGCTTTGGCGGCTACTGTGGGTACCGGTAATATTGCCGGTGTGTCCGCTGCTATCGTTACCGGTGGCCCTGGTGCGGTTTTCTGGATGTGGGTTGCTGCATTCTTTGGCATGATGACCAACTTCTCTGAAAATCTTCTGGGTATCTACTACCGCCGCAAGAATAAAGAAGGCGAGTGGTCCGGCGGCCCTATGTATTATCTGAAAGACGGTTTGGGCAAGCGCTACGGCAAAAAGTGGCTGACCCCAATTGCCAATGTTCTGGCGGTGCTGTTTTCCCTGTTTGCTATTTTGGCATCTTTCGGTATCGGCAATATGGCACAGATCAATAAGATCGTGCTGAATATGGACGCTGCGTTCTTCTCCAATGTGAGCTTGGGCTTGATTCCCGGTACGCAAATCGATATCATTCATTTGATTATCGGTCTTGTACTATTGGCCATTGCTGCGCTGATCATTCTCGGCGGCTTGAAGAGGATTGCCCGTTTTGCAGAGGTCGTTGTTCCCTTTATGGCTGTTGTCTATGTAATTGGAGGACTGGTGATTTTTGTCTTTAATCTGGATCAGGTGGGCGCTATGTTTGCAGCAATCTTTAAGTTTGCGTTTACCCCTGCTGCTTTTCTGGGCGGCGGTATCGGCGTGCTGATCAAGAAGACTATGACTCAGGGCTTTAAGCGGGGCGTGTTCTCCAATGAAGCTGGCTTGGGTTCTTCCGTTATGGTCCATTCCTGCTCCGATGTAAAGGAGCCGGTAAAGCAGGGCATGTGGGGCATCTTTGAAGTATTTTTTGATACCTTTGTGGTGTGCACCATGACGGCAATCGTGGTTCTTTCCACCGGTTATGTGGATCTGGTCACCGGCGCACCTGCTGCCGGTATTAACGGCGATACTTTGGTATCTCAGGCCTTCGGTAATTATTTCGGAGCACCCGGCACGTGGTTTGTGGCCATTGCCATGCTGTTCTTTGCGTTTACCACCGTTCTCGGCTGGTCTGTTTATGGATCCAAGGCTGTGGAATACTTGTTCGGCAGCAAGGGTGTCAAGGTGTATAAAGTGATTTTTGTTGCTATGATCGTATCCGGCGCGGTAATGGAAGGCGGTCTGGCGTGGGATCTTTCCGATACCTTTAACGGTTTGATGATGATCCCTAACCTGATCGGTGTGATCTCGTTGCTGCCGCTGGTGTTGAAGATCACAAAGAACTACGTAGACCGGAAAATTAAGAATAAAGATGTGGCACCAATCTTGTCCTACGATCCTCAGATCCAGGCAGAAATGGAGCAAAATAACGACGATTAAACCGAAATAAAAAAAGAAACCCGCTGTGCCAAAATGAAGTGACCCCAAAAAGTTAGACAAATATTTCTAACTCAAATTGTTCAAGCAACCAAAAGGGCTTGTTGTCTGTGTAAAGCAGGCGGCAAGCCCTTTAACTTTGCCTTGCTGCGTCTGTTGTTATAGTAATCCAGGT
>JAZNFY010000018.1:0-31733 GCA_045589195.1 Faecousia sp.
CATCCTCGTAAATATCTACGCAGTAAGTGCGGCCGTCCAGGTCCGTTACCGTGTAAACGCAGGTGTTTGCCCATTCATGGGGCAGAGTGAGAGAAAAGTAATCCGTAAGAATCAAAACAACAGAACCGTCCGGACCTTCTCCCAATGCCGGCCCGATCGCATACCGTTCAACGAGTTCTGCGTCCGGGTAGATATCTGTAGTAGCATCCTCAGGCAGAGCGAGCTTCTCTTCTGAAGCGGGCGCTTTCTCGGAAATCTCTGCGGCGCAACCCAAGAGATTTAGTAAGAAAAAAAGACACAGCAATAAAGAAAATCTTTTCATAATACGATCCTCCTTTTTTGTATTCTGATTTCAGTTTAGAGATTTGCGGCTGAAATGTCAATGAAAAATGAGGGAGAGGAGACAACGAATTTCTTTTGCGAAAAAGAGAAAAAAGTGCTTGACAAACAGTGCCTTCATGGCTATAATAAGCGTGTTCTGTTTGAGCCGCCGGTATAGCTCAGTAGGTAGAGCAGCTGATTTGTAATCAGCAGGTCGGGGGTTCGAGTCCGTCTACCGGCTCCATTCAGAGATAAAGCGTACGTGGACTCGAAAATAAAGTGCAACGCGGACGAGCGTTGCCGGCGAGGGCTAGACCGAGCCGCACCTTGATTGAACGAGTCCGTCTATCGGCTCCATTCAAATAGAATTAAATATGGGGGAGTTCCCGAGTGGCCAAAGGGGACAGACTGTAAATCTGCTGCGTATCGCTTCGATGGTTCGAATCCGTCCTCCCCCACCAGAAAAGAGACACACCGAATGGTGTGTCTCTTTTCTGCGTAATGGGTATTTGTAAAGTGGATTGTTTGGCTCTTCTCACCGCCACAAAATTATGATATGATAAAAATATCAAACGATGTCGTGTTTTCATTCTCTCATTCGTCTTATATACAGAAGGAGGTGAGGGCCATAAACCAATCAGTCATTTACAGTTGGTATGAACAATACAAAAACGGTATATTTCGCTATGCCTTGTCCATTACAAAAGACCCTCATCTGGCAGAAGACGTGCTGCACGATACCTTCGTCAAGCTTTTGTCCGGTGGGATCCGATGCGTTTCCGGCAAAGAACAGGCATGGCTATACCGGATCGCCCGCAACCTGTGCTATGATCATTTGCGAAAGGCAAAACGGGAACAGTTATATATGGATCCACCTGCCCAGGCAGAAAATCAATTGGAGTACATAGATTTGATCTCCCCACTTTCTCCCATGGAGCAGGAAATTGTAACCTTAAAAATTATAGGCGGACTAAGCCACAAGGAGATTGGTTCCGTTCTGAGCATCACCCCCAGTGCCGCACAAAAACGGTATGAACGGGCCATCAACACACTTCAAAGCAAGGAGGATTGAAATGGAACAAAGGCTTTATGACACCGCAGCTAAACTTCCGGAAACCGATCTGGATTTCCAAACGATACAGCAAGCGCCCAAATTAAAACCCACCAGCAGGATACTCAGAACCCTTGCTTCCCTCGCCGCCTGCCTCCTGCTGCTGATTTCCCTTGGCTTCGTAGCAGTTGAAGCGGTAGAATACGGCCCCGCAATTATATTCTTCTATCAAAACGGCTTATCTACGGATGGTTTAAGTCTCGGCGAGATCAAAGCAGTTTACGAAGATATCACCACCAAATCCTTCACTTACTCAAAAACAGCAGAAGTTATCGCGATCAACCTGTCTGTTGATCAGGTGGGAGGATATGAGATCCTGCAAGACAATCCCACTCCGGAGGACCTGGAATACCTTTGGAACTATATCCGTGCCAGAGGCCGTTTTCTTGAACAGGGTGTCCACTATAAAACATACGCAGAATATGGCGGCATTAATACTTTGAC
This sequence comes from Faecousia sp., assembly GCA_045589195.1. GTDB lineage: Bacteria > Bacillota > Clostridia > Oscillospirales > Oscillospiraceae > Faecousia. The sequence goes on from JAZNFY010000018.1 coordinate 1,877, forward strand.
CAGAAGCTGTATTGAAAAATATAACGGGAATAAACTTTTATGGACCGCAGACGTGAAACATTTTGCTATTCGGGGGTACGACACCGTATCCGATGGCGTAATCGTATACGGACAATCGGTATCAGAGACGGGTCATCACGACTATGCCTGGATGGCCAAAATCGATTCTGACGGCAACCGTCTGTGGGAACGCGTGCTGATAAACGGTTTCTGGAACGAAACCATCTGCGAAGTGGTAGAAAACCCGGATGGTACTTATGCAGTATTCAGCCATGGCTCCGATTATCGAGGTTACCATCAGGAAGCCCTCAGCAAAGTAATTGAGACTCCTAACGGCACCCGCCCTGTATTCCGTAAAGATGACACTGTCTATCTCTGTTTGAGCCAATTTACTGCCGATGCGGAATTGATCAGCTTTCATAAAACCGTGCTGGGCGACTACGGAATCTGGAAGGCCACCCGGTATAAAGATGGCTACGTTGTTCAACTCGGCAACAATATGAACAACGAATACTCCAAAATCGCAACGGTTGATCGCCAAGGCAATATTACAAGCTCTTTTTCCTATGGCAGTGAGGATTCCTACTATTACATCACCGACATGATCGAGTATAACGAAAAAATTTATCTATCTGCCTATTCTGTGCCAAAATACCCCAACGATAACGGGGATATGAGTGGCCGCAACCTGGAAATCGCCGGGCTCATGGATTATGTGCATGATTTTTCCAGGTCAGAAAACCGGTATATTTCCAGCGAAGAGCTGACGCCGCTGGTTCGGGATAACTATACCGCAATTTTACTGGTATGCGACCCAACCGTTGGTACACCTCAGGAATTCTACTCCGTAAAAGGCTCCTTTGGCGGTAAGCTCTCCCTAAGCGAATCGGGGCTGCTGCAGTGGGATGTGAAAAGCATCACAACTGCCGAATACACCCCTGCCATCAATATGGCCCAGATATTTGGAAACTGTTATGTTTATCGATACACTTTCCGTTCCTCTGGAAAACTGATCAGTCAAGAAAAAACCGGAGAAATTGTAGCTTATTATCGATAAGCAAAAATTCAGAACGTTTTCAAGACCCATTAAAAAAGTCCAACACCCTTTGGTGTTGGACTTTTTACTGTTCCACCCCAAAAAGGTGACTTTATCACAGAAATTTGCACAAACTCCGGATATACTAAGGTTACAAAAGAAAAAAGGAGGTCCACAATATGCGACTGAACAACAAAGTAGCCATCATCACCGGCGGCAGCCGCGGCATCGGCTTCGCCACAGCTCTGGGTTTCCTTCGTGAGGGTGCGACGGTCATCATCACCGCCAGCTCCCCGGAAAACGCCCAAAAGGCCGCGGAAAAATTAAAAAACGCCTGCCCAAGCGCCAATGTAACAGGCATCAGCCCGAACCTCACTGACGCCCGGGAAGTCACCAAAGCATTCCGGGAGGTAGCGGAAAAATTCGGCCGGCTGGATATCCTGGTCAATAACGCAGGCGTTTCCGAAAGCACACCCATCACTGACTATACGGAAGAACTGTTTGATAAGGTAATGGACTTAAACGTCAAGGGCGCGTTCCTCGCCGCCAAAGCTGCGGCAGAGATCATGATCCCTCAGGGAAGCGGCGTGATCCTTTCCACCTCCTCCATGGTAAGTCTTTACGGACAGCCCAGCGGTGTGGCCTATCCCACTTCCAAATTCGCAGTAAACGGCATGACCCTTTCCCTGGCCCGGGAGCTGGGTCCCAAGGGAATCCGGGTTAACGCAGTAGCACCGGGCATCACGGAAACGGACATGATGAAAGCCGTACCCAAGGAAGTCATCGATCCCATGATCCGGCAGATCCATCTGCGCCGGTTGGGTCAACCGGAGGATATCGCCAACGCCTTTATCTTCCTGGCTTCCGACGAAGCGTCCTATATCACCGGCGTGACCTTGCACGTGGACGGTCTGGCAAGAACCTGATCTATAAAAACAAAGGAGCATGTATCCATGCACGTATACGACACTGTGATCATCGGCGGCGGACCCGGCGGTTATACCGCCCCCCTTTATGCCGCCCGGGCGGGGCTTGATACGCTCGTTTTAGAAAAGCTATCCGCCGGCGGGCAAATGGCGCTAAGCAGCCAGATTGATAATTACCCCGGTTTTCCCGACGGGATCGACGGCTTTACTCTGGCCCAAAGTATGCAGGAGCAGGCACTGAAATTTGGCGCAAAAACCCAAACTTCCAATGTCAAATCTGCAGATTTAGAGTCCTCTCCCAAAGTCATTTACACCAGCGATGGTGAGATATACGCCAAAACGGTCATCATCGCCACCGGCGCGAATCCCCGGGAGCTGGGGCTTGCAAAGGAACGGGATCTGGTAGGCAAAGGCGTTGCCTACTGCGCCGCCTGCGACGGTATGTTTTACCGAAATAAGACCGTTGTGGTCATTGGCGGCGGCAACACCGCTGCGGCAGATGCCCTGCTTTTAAGCCGCATTGCCAAAAAAGTCATTGTAGTGCATCGCCGGGATACCCTCCGGGCAACAAAAATCTACCACGCCCCGCTGATGGCGGCGGAAAATGTGGAATTTCGCTGGAACAGCGCCGTGACAGAGCTTCTCCATGACGGACGCGTAAACGGCGTTCTGGTAGAAAATCTGCAAACCGGCGAAACAGAAAAAATCGACTGCGACGGTGTCTTCATCAGTATCGGCAGAAAGCCCGCCACGGAATTTCTGGCTGACCAGTTGGAGTTGGAATTGGATCCGGCAGGCTATATCATAGCAGGCGAATCCACCGAAACCGGCATCCCCGGTGTCTACGCCGTGGGAGATGTACGCACCAAAAAAGTGCGGCAGGTGGTCACCGCCACCTCAGACGGCGCTGTGGCCGTTCACCACGCAGAAGAATACCTCGCCGGGCAATAATCTGAAAAATTTCTTAGCGGGGCGAGCTCTTTTTGAGCGCGCCCCGCTGTTTATTTTTGGAAAAACTATTTACTTTACAGCATAATGGGATTATAATAATTTCATCTAAAACATAAACGGATAAGGGGATATTCATTATGCAACAGCTGAACTACCAAACCCTGGAAAAAGTCAATTATTCCGGCTACATTTTAAAAGATGCGCCTGAAAAAGTCATGCAGTTTGGCGAGGGCAATTTTCTGCGCGCCTTCGTAAACTACTGGTTCGACGTATCCAATGAAAAAGCCGGCTGGAACGGCAAATGCGTACTGGTGCAGCCCATCGCCGCCGGTCTGACTCAACTGATCAACAATCAGGAAGGTCTTTACACCCTATACCTCCGGGGCAGCGAAAACGGTGAGAAAGTAGACCGCAAGCGGGTCATTTCCTCCGTATCCCGCTGTATCAACCCTTATGAGGCCGAGGGCTTTGCGGCTATGATGGAGCTGGCAATTTCCGATGACCTGGAATATGTTGTTTCCAACACCACCGAGGCCGGCATCGTGTACGATCCCGCCTGCCAAAAAGATGACGCCCCCTGCTCTTCCTTCCCCGGCAAGCTGACCCAGGTGCTGCTGCGCCGCTACGAAGCGGGTAAAAGCGGTCTGGTGGTTCTTTCCTGCGAGCTCATCGACAACAACGGCAAAGAACTGCAAAAGTGTGTAAACCAGTACATCGACCAGTGGGGTCTCGGCGAAGGCTTTAAGAATTATGTAAACCAAGAATGCACCTTCTGCTCCACTCTGGTGGACCGGATCGTGCCCGGCCGTATCCGCGATGCGGCAGAGGCCGCCCGTCTGGAAGAAGAAAACGGCTATCATGACGATCTGATCGACGTTGGCGAAGTATTTGGCGTGTGGAACATTGAAGGACCCGCATGGCTTGAAGAGAAGCTTCCCTTCAAGGCCGCCGGCGTAAACTGCCCGGTAGTACCCGATGTCACCCCCTACAAAAAGCGCAAAGTGCGTATCCTCAACGGCGCACACACCGGTTTCGTGCTGGGCGCATACCTTGCCGGTTTCGACATCGTACGCGACTGCATGCACAACGATTCCGTCCGGGGCTACATGAATAAAATGCTCTACGACGAAGTGATCCCCACCCTGCCCCTTAACAAGGACGATCTGATGCAGTTTGCCGCCGCGGTGCAGGATCGGTTCAATAACCCCTTCGTCAACCATGAGCTCATGAGCATCAGCTTGAACTCCACCTCCAAGTGGCGCGCAAGAAATATGCCCAGCTTCCTGGAATACATCGAACTCACCGGCAAGCTCCCCACTTGTTTGACCATGAGCTTTGCCGCCTACATTGCTTTCTTCTCCAACGACATTCAGGAGCTGAACGAGAATGGTCTTGTATGCCGCCGGCCCAAGGGCAACTGCTACACCTGCTCCGACGATCGCTGGGCGCTGGAATTCTACTATAACCACAGAAACGACACCCCCGAGCAGCTGGTTCATGCAGTCATGACCAATCAGCAGATGTGGGGTCAGGATCTGACTCAGATCCCCGGCTTCGAGCAGGCCACTGTGGATAATTTGAAGATGATCCGCACCAAGGGTGCTGAGGCGGCTTACGCTTCCTGCCTGTAAAGGAGAAAAACATGCCGGATTTTATTCAGATTCACCCTGCCGACAATGTGGCAGTTGCCCTCCGGGCCATTCCCGCAGGCGCTGTATTTGCCGGCGTTACCGCCAAAGAGGATATCCCCCAGGGCCATAAAATGGCGCTGACCGATTTGGCAGCAAACGTTTCCGTTATGAAATACGGTTTTTCCATCGGTCACACCACCGCGCCCATCGCCTCCGGCCACTGGGTGCACACCCACAATATGGCCACCAATCTCTCCGGCGAAATGGAATATCACTATAACCCCAAGCTTTCCTTCCCCCAGAAGACTGAGCCGGATACATTTCAGGGCTATCTTCGAAAAGACGGCAGAGCCGCCATTCGAAACGAAATCTGGATCATCCCCACCGTGGGGTGTGTAAACGATGTGGCCAAAGCGCTGGCACGGGAGAACCAAGATCTGGTCGCTGGCTCTATTGACGGTCTTTACGCATTTCCCCATCCCTTCGGCTGCTCCCAAACCGGTCACGACCACGCCCAGACCAGAAAACTCTTAGCTGCCCTTGCCCAGCATCCCAATGCCGGCGCCGTGCTGGTTCTGGGTCTTGGCTGCGAAAACCTTACACAGGAACAGTTTAAAGAGCAGCTGGGCGATTACGACGAGGATCGGATCCAGTTCCTCATCTGTCAGCAAACCGAAGACGAAATGGCTGACGGCAGGGCGCTGCTTGAAAAATGCGCCGCCTACGCCTCCCGGTTCACCCGCCAGACCTTGCCCGCCTCCAAGCTCATTGTTGGCATGAAGTGCGGCGGCTCCGACGGTCTTTCCGGCATCACCGCCAACCCGGTGGTCGGCCGGTTCTCCGATATGCTGGTGGCTCAGGGCGGCTCTACGGTGCTCACCGAAGTGCCGGAAATGTTCGGCGCAGAAGGTTTTCTGATGGATCGCTGCGTTGATGAAGCCGTGTTCCAAAAGGCCGTAAGCATGATCAACGGCTTTAAAGACTACTTCATACGCCACAACGAAGTGGTTTATGACAACCCCAGCCCCGGCAACAAGGCCGGCGGCATCACCACTCTGGAAGACAAGTCCTGCGGCTGCGTGCAAAAGGGCGGCAGCGCCCCCATCTGCGACGTAATCGGCTACGGCGAACAAGTCACCACCCAAGGCCTGAATATGCTCTACGGCCCAGGTAACGACCTGGTATCTGCCACGGCGCTTACCGCTGCCGGCGCGCACCTGATTCTGTTCACCACCGGTCGAGGCACGCCCTTCGGCGCGCCCGCGCCCACCATGAAGCTTTCCACCAACACCCCTCTGGCTGAGAAAAAGTCCTGCTGGATTGACTTCAACGCCGGTACGGTGGCCGACGGCATCCGGACTCTTGACGAATCCGCACAAGACCTGCTTGAACAGGTTCTCAGTGTTGCCTCCGGCAAAAAAACCAAGGCAGAAGAACGGGGCTTCCGGGAAATCTCCATTTTCAAAGAGGGCGTTGTCCTCTAAATTAAAAAGCAACGGCGTTGCCCTTAGGCAACGCCGTTTTCTTATTCAAATTCCACCACGATGCGCTGGATTCTGGGTGTACGCAAACCGTTAAAGGCATAAAGCTCTGCCCGATATTCCAGAACATCTCCTTGTTTCAGCTGCAAAGAAGCCGCCTCAACCCATTCGCCGCCATTGACACGGAATGTGATGTTTACCGCAGTCTTGGGAGGCACATCGCCCTCTGCCCAAGCTTTCACCGCCACGCAGTCGCTTTCCACTTCATAGGGCGCAGAGTAATAATACTCGCTTCCGCTGCGGTCTAGGATATTACCGATCTCCGTGGTAATCATGCCGTGGGGGCCGTTGGTGGGAAGATTCGTGCAATTTGCCGGGTTGAACCCCTGAGGGCCGTTCCACCAGACGGTTGAATAGCCGCGATGATCGCCGTCAACCTTATGGTTGGCAACCGCCAGATCGATATAGCCGTCTTCATTGAAGTCGGCGGCCAAGCAACCGGATGCGGAATGGGTATACAGTAGATCCCGATCCAATTCCCGGAACTGACCCTCCCGGTTCCAATACAGGAACGAGTTAATATCCCGATCCTTGCCGCCGTGATAGCTGCCCGCAAACAGATCCAGCCAGCCGTCATTATTGAAGTCCGCTACCACCATGTGATCCGCCGCATCACCCCGGAGTACACATTTGCGGCTTTCGCTAAGCCCCTCCGGCCCGTTCCAGTAAATGTGTACAAAGCTGTGGTGGGGCATATTGGGAATGGCCATAGTGCTGGTATGACAGCCGATGATCACATCCGGGTAACCGTTTTTCGTCAGATCTGCGCCGGTAGCACCAATGGGCAGGCGGGTAGCCAATTCCATAGAGCGTTCCAGACTGAAGCCCTCCGGTCCACCCCAAAGAATCACAGCATTCTTACCGCCATTGGGTACGATCAGATCCAGCCAGCCGTCGTTATTCACATCAAAGGCAGCAGGCCACCGGGCAGATGCGCCCTCGGGAAGTTTCACAGTCTCATATGTACTGTACTTATCCCGGGCAGAGAAGATGCGGATCTCTTTCCAGAAGTTGCCGGGGGTTGCAATTTCCAGGTATCCGTCGTGGTCAAAATCACCTGCTACTACGCCCCAGCCCACCTCGGTCTTCAAATTATGAGAGCGCTCCGGCTCGAAACCGTTGGGTCCAAAATAATGCATATGGTGACCCGGATCCAGGTGAATGGAATTCTCCGAATTGTTCGCCACCAGCAATTCTGCCCAACCGTCATCGTCAAAGTCCACCACCAAAGCATCCACGGCACAGTGACTGGGAACCTCCAACTTATTATCCGGCGAATAGCCGTCGGCACTGCCCCAATAAATATAGGACCTGTCAAAGCCGATGGACGAACGGGAAAAATGGTTATTCAAAAACACCTGCAATTTTCCGTCAGGATTCCGGATCAGCGCACCCCGGCGGGAATCCTCCCCCTCAAACCGCTGCGGATTTTCAAAGTCCGGATAAGTAAACAGCAGAGAATCATTGGTATAGCTTCGATCGTTATAACACTGGCAGAACAGCACCATGTTCTCCAATATAGATACATGGCAGGCAGACAAAGTGGTCAGTACCGTCCGGGGCTTGCTGTCCAACCCCTCCGGGCCGTTCCAGACAATAAAGCTGCTCTGCATCTTTTTCTTGCCTTCGTTCTTGGAGAAGGTGGCAATGGCAATATCATCAAAGCCATCGCCGTCAATATCACCCACCGCTGCGGACATGGCCATAGGCACATCTACTTCCAGTACTCTTTCCAGCTTGCGTTCTTTGTCAGCAGAGAAGAATATCATCTTCTTTCCCGTAGACAAAGTAAAGCAATCTCGCCCGTTCCAGCGCACCTTTTGCAGCAGCCGGGGCGCATGAATCCGCTTTTCCATGCCGCTTTCCATGGTCTTTTCTTCTTCCGGCTGCAAAATTTCCTCCGGAGGTAATTCTTCCAGAACGGTCTTTCTGTCCGGGCTCAGGCCCTCCGGTCCACCCCAATAAACGGTGGTTCTGGTGTATTCCTGCTCCCGGTGCACCAAATCGTCATAGCCATCGCCGTCCAAGTCCATGGCGGCAATCAGATGAGAACCGGAAGATTCAAAATCCACCTCGCCCTTACCCAGCTTTTCAATGGGAAAATCCGTATAGCTATCCCATTCCAGACAATTATTTTTCGTCTGCTCAAAAAGTCGCACGCACCGCTGCCGGGGCAAAACAAAGGCCAAAATTGGCTTTCCCTTGCCGTTAAAATCGCCATAGCAGCAGTCAGAAGCATAGGGTGTGGGAATCCTCACATGATACTTCTCTGAGTAGCCCTCCGGCGAGCCAAAGTAAATATCCGAAGAAGCATGGGGCGCAGCCATATCATAAAGACCGGTCACCACAATATCCTGATAGCCGTCACCGTCAATATCCACCACCATGCTGCACACCGAGCCTTGACCCGGCAAGGATGCCCGGCGGCCATCAGAAGAATAAACATAAGACGGTGCAGACTCGCCGTGATTCTGGCAGTTGGCAAACACCAGATCCACATAACCGTCATGATTTAAGTCGTACTGAAAAATACGCTGCAAAATACCTTGTTTGGAGACATAAATATTCTGTCCTCCGTTGCCGAAAGTTCCCTTTCGAAAGCCTTCAAAGCCTTCGGTAACCCAGGTTTTTTTCGCCATATTTCCAAACCCCCTGCGGAATATGTTGATAACCCTAATATACAAAAGAAGCCCTTTATTTGCAAGACTTTTTTAAAACTAAATTTATAAAATTCTACCCAGTATTTACTTTTTCCCTGCCATATGCTAAAATGGAGAAAAATCTGCTTTGGAGGTAGTTTCCATGGTCGCAGCCAACACCTATGTGAATATTGATCTGGACGCTATTTCCGAAAATTTTGACGCCATTTGCCAAAAATCCGGCAAAGCGGTCATGGCAGTGGTCAAGGCTAACGGCTACGGTCACGGCGCAGTACCAATTGCCCGGCTGCTGGAAAAAAGAAGCGACTTTTTCGGCGTTGCCACCATTGCCGAGGCCCTGGAACTGCGGCAAGCGGGTATCCGTAAGCCCATTCTGATCCTGGGCTACGTTAATTCCAACGCCTATCCCCAGGCCATTTTGGAAGAAATCCGACTCACCCTTTACCGGTGGGAAGACGCCCTCTTGCTCTCCGAAGCTGCCCAAAGGCTCAATAAAACCGCCCTTTGTCATCTGGCAGTGGACACAGGCATGAGCCGCATTGGCTTTACCCCTACCGAAGAAAGTGCAGACCTCTGCGCCCGAATCGCAACCCTCCCGGGACTGAAAATCGAGGGTCTTTTCAGCCACTATGCCACCGCCGACTGTTTGGATCTTAACCGCACCTACCAGCAGGCCGAACTGTTCAGTCGCTTTGACAGTTTACTAAAAGAACGAAATGTTTATGTTCCCATTCGCCACCTGGACAACTCTGCCGGACTGATGCACTTTGGTTGCGAATTTGAAATGGTTCGGGCGGGCATCATTCTTTACGGCATGTATCCCAGCGACGAAATCGACCCCAAACTTCTGCCCTTACGTCCCGCTCTTAGCTGGCTGAGCTGTATTTCCCATATCAAGCTTTTGCCTCCGGGAAGTGAAATCGGCTATGGCGGCACCTTCATCACCACCCGCGAAACTGTGGTAGCCACCCTGCCCGTTGGCTATGCCGACGGCTACCGCAGAAACCTGTCCAATCGGTTTTATGTGCTGATTCGCGGCAAGAAAGCGCCGATTTTGGGCAGAATATGCATGGACCAGATGATGGTGGACGTAACCGACATTCCCGGCGCCCGGCACGGCGACGAAGTCACTCTCATCGGCCAAAACGGTGACGAAATCATCACCACCGAGCAAATTGCCGCCATGGCAGACAGCTTCCACTATGAATTTCCCTGCGGCATCCACAACCGGGTCCCCCGAATTTACTACCGAAACGGATCTATGGTAGATCAGCTGCATTACCTGCCCTAGAAAGAAAGGAGTGGCCAAAATGGAACCCATTCGCCAACGCCGGCCCCGTAAAAATTCAAATACCACGATCATTCTGATCATTATTACACTGGTGCTGATCCTTGCCGGTCTGGTTGCCGTGGTGCTCACACTAAGCAATACCAGCACCCCTTCCGGCCCTGCCGATACTTCCGGCAGCTCCGCCACCACGCAAACCGCTGCTGCGCCTACGGAGCCTCCCATTGTAAAGGAAGCTACGGTAAAATTGTCCGCCGTTGGCGATATGCTGATGCACAAGCCAGTTTTTAATTCCTGCAAAGATGGCGATGCCTACGATTTTGGCAGCATTTTCCGTTACTTTTCCCAGTATGTGCAATCCGCAGACATCAGCGCCTGTAATATTGAGACCACCTTCGCCGGTCTGGAACTCGGCTACGCCTATCAGGGCTACCCCAATTTCAACTGTCCCGACGAATTGGCTGCCGATCTGAAAGAAACGGGCTTTGACACAGCGCTCTTTGCCAACAACCACTCCTACGACACCAGAAGTAAGGGTTTTCACCGGAGCATGCAAATCATTGAAGAGCAAGGTCTGACCCTTTTGGGCGCGAAGACCGAGGAAACCAAGCCCGACTACTTCATTTTCGAGCAGAACGGTATCCGTCTGGCTCTGGCCTGCTATACCTATGAGATCAACGATGACGTGAACGTGGTCGCGCCCAACGGCAACACCATGACCTCCGCAGATGCGCCCCTGATTAAGAGCTTTCAATACTCCCGACTGGATCTTTTCTACGAAGAAATCCAGCAGAACATGGCCCAAATGGAAGAACAGAACGTGGACGCTTTTATCCTGTTCGTCCACTGGGGCGACGAATATCAGACCAAGCAAAATTCCATTCAGACCAAGATGGCGCAAAAGCTGTGCGATTTGGGCGTGGATGTGATTATCGGCGGACATCCCCATGTGGTGCAGCCCACGGCGCTGCTCACCAGCACCGTAGATCCCGCCCACTCCACTGTGTGCCTGTACTCCATGGGCAACGCTGTTTCCAACCAGCGTCTTGGCAACCTGAAATCTGTGAAAACCGCTCATACCGAAGACGGCGTGATGTTCAGCGTCACCTTCGCCCGGTACAGCGACGGCACAGTGATTCTGGAAAGCGCGGAAATCCTGCCCCTTTGGGTCAGAATGGGCACAAGCCCCATCTCCAATCGAAAAGAATATAACATTCTCCCCCTGGACAAGGACATTGACGATTGGAAAACCGCCTTTGACCTCACTGACAAAGAGCTTACCCAGTGCGGCGCCTCTTACGAGCGCACTATGAAGATCGTTGGCGAAGGCATGGAGGCCATCGACGCCCACCTTGCCGCCAACCAAGCGGCAGTGGAAGCCCAGCTGGGTGTAAAATAATTCAAAAGGCTACCGCACCTGCGGTAGCCTTTCCCTTCCGAAAAGGAGAACCCTTATGAATACCAAATCTCTCAAAAACACCGCAAAGGATACCTTAAATGCCGCCGTGAACGCCCGGCAACTGATGCTCCTTTATGTGGGCGTAAGTCTTTTACTAACGGTGCTCTGCTCCGCTCTGGACGTATTGCTGCAACAGCAGATTGATACCACCGGGGGATTAAGCGGCATCGGTACCAGATCCATTCTTTCCACCGTGCAGACATTGCTTCACTTTGTTCCCTCCCTGCTGCTTCCTTTCTGGAACATGGGCTACATATATACGACCATACGCATTGCCCGCCGGGAAAACACCCAGCTTAGTGATCTGACCACAGGCTTCCGCCATTTTGGGGCGGTTATTTGGCTGCATTTCCTGCAAGGTTTGATCTATTTGCTGATTGGCGTAGTCGCTTCCTATCTGCTCAGTGCGTTCCTTTTGTTCACCGGTTTGGCAGCCCCTTTAATGGACACTCTGCAGTCTTTTAACGCCAACCTTTCCCCGGAGCATTTCCCCCAAAGCTTACAGGATGCGGCACTGCCCCTGTTTTTAGGCTTTTTTGGATTATATCTGCTGCTCTTCCTGCCGATCCATTATCGCCTGCGGCTCAGTTCCTATTTTCTCATGGACGATCCGGAAAAGGGCGTCATTTACGCCATGATCAGCAGCTTTCAACATATGCGGGGCAACTGTCTTTTTATGCTGCGGCTGGATCTGAGCTTTCTTTGGTTTTACATTCTGGAAATTCTGATCGGATTTTTATGCTACGGCGATGTGCTTGCAAACGCCCTTGGCATTCCCCTTCCACTCTCACCCACCGGTGCATTTTTTGCTTTTCTGGGCGCTTATGCCCTATGCCAGCTGGGTCTTTACCTATGGAAGAAAAACTACCTTTCCGTCACCTACGCCTGCACCTATGAAGCGCTGACCCAGCAACCGGAAAACCCGTAAAAGGAGAACATCATGCTCTCACTCATTGAAATCACCGATTTTCATGCTCCGGAGCTGGACGTTTACGCCCGGCTCACGGAGGCGCAGCTATTAAACCGCTTTGAACCACAAAAGGGTATGTTCATCGCCGAAAGTCCCAAGGTCATTGCCCGGGCATTGGATGCCGGCTGCGTGCCCGTTTCCTTTCTGGTAGAGCGCAGCCACATCAACGGCGAGGCCCAGGAAGTCATTGAGCGCTGCGGAAACATTCCCGTTTATACGGCAGCACTTCCGGTATTAACCCAATTGACCGGCTTTCAGCTGACCCGGGGTATGCTCTGCGCCATGCGCCGGCCGCCCCTGAAAAAGGCCGTTGACATTCTGAAAAACGCCAACCGGGTCGCTATTCTGGAAGACGTGATGAACCCAACCAATCTGGGCGCAATTTTTCGATCTGCCGCCGCTCTGGGCATGGATGCAGTGCTGCTCACCCCCGCCTGCACTGACCCGCTGTACCGTCGCAGCGCCCGGGTCAGCATGGGCACAGTATTTCAAGTGCCCTGGGCATACTTTGACAGTTGGGATCAAGAGGCAATCAAGCTGCTTCGCAGCATGAATTTTAAAACCGCCGCCATGGCGCTGCGGGACGATTCTCTATCCCTGGACGATCCGATCTTGCAGCAGCAGGAAAAACTGGCCATTTTACTAGGCACAGAGGGTGACGGGCTGGCCGACTCCACCATCGCCGGGTGTGATTACACCGTAAAAATCCCCATGACCCACGGCGTGGATTCTCTGAATGTTGCCGCCGCCAGCGCGGTAGCCTTCTGGGAACTAAGAAAACGATAAAAATAGCAGCAGGTTTTACCCTGCTGCTATCTTTTTTATAACCTTATTCCTCTTCCTTCTTAAATACCATGGGCACTGTGGCGATCAAGCCGCTGGTGCAGAGGATCATCACGGTGATCCATATCAACACAGGATTGTCGTCGCCGGTCTTGGGCGGAGCGGGGTAATACACATTCTCAAAGAGCACCTGGCTGGCCGCCTCAGCATCTTTCGTATAGGTGTATTCCACCTGTAATGTGCCGTCCAAATTGTCGGTAACGTTGACCTTTACTGTGTAGACACTCTCATCATAGATCACGTTCTTTTCATTGCCCAGCACTTCTTTCACCGTGTAGGTATACTCACCGGCTCCATTGACCTGGATCGCGGTGAATGTAATCGTGCCGTCTGCGCTGTTGCTCACAGTTTCCAGCTTTGCGCCGGTGGCATCATACAGTTCAAAGGAGAACTCCTGATCGTTTAGATCACGGCCCTGCAAGGTCTTTGTGCCCCTGATGACCACATAAGCCGGATCCGTCTCATAGGTGTTCACAAACTTGATGTGCTCACCGGTACCGGTGATGTTTTCATGGATAGTCACTTCGGTGAGAACGCCTTCCACTTCCTGGATGGAGACAACACCCTTGTGAAGCTGTTCATCTTTGATATTCAAAGCGCCATCATTCTTCTGCTCCACTTCCAGACGAATGTGGAAAGAAGTGGTATCGTAGGTAACGCCCTGCTCATCGCCAACTACTTCCACGATCTTGAAATGGTGAATGCCCGGTGTGCTCAGTGTCACAGTGGGGAACCGGAAGTTGCCATTTTCATCATTGTGTACTGCCTCACCGATCTGCTGGCCGTTAATAGCGTTGATCAGTGCGAATGCAAATTCGCCGTCTTCCAAAACCCGACCGTTGAGTACCTTCTCGCCACCGAAATTAGCGGAAATATCATAGGAAACAGGGGTAGGAACAAAACCGTTACGGAATACGATCTCACCGGAGTCGATGCCGTTCTTGGTCATGGTCACCTCTGCGGAGAGAACGCCCCGGGAATTATCGGTAACGGTGACCGTAATCAGATATACTGACTCATCGAAATCGTACTCACCTGCCGGATTTGACGCATTGGTAAGCTCTGTAAGCCGGTACACATATACGCCTGCCTTGTTAAAGGTGATGGCACCGAACTGGAACAATCCGTCTCCGTTATTGGTAACTACGGCATTATCAGGCATCGGCGCGCCCTGAGTGACCGGAGACAGCTGGAAGGAGAATTCCTGATCCTGCAAGGTCTTGCCGGTGAGCAGCTTTGTGCCGCTCAGCTGTACCTGGGCATCGGTCGCATCGTAAACGTTGGTGAACACGATGTCCGTTTCTGTCGTGGCGCCGGTGGACAAAATCTTTTCGATCGAAACCACATTTGCAGTCAGAGTAGCATCTCCGTTGTCCACAACTTCAACGGTCACTTTGTACTGCGCGGCATCATAGGTAAAGCCGCCGATGGGTTCTGTGCTTACTTCACTGATGATATAGGAGAAGGTCTGACCCTCATCCCCATCTTTGAACTCAATCGCACCAAAGGCGAAGCTGCCGTCTGCACCGTTGGAAACGGTAGTATCCGCGGGCAGAGGCGCATTGGGAGTAGTCGCATCAGCGGCAATGGTGAATTTAAATTCACCTGCGTTCAGCACCCGGTCACCCACAATTTCCTTGTTGCCCGTAATGGTCACAAAATCAGATTCAGAAGGAACATAGGTGTTCGTAAACTCCGGTGTGTTTCCTTGCCAGGTATCATCTCCAACCTTGCTCACCTGTGCGTTGGCGGTGATGGTTCCGTCGCCCTGATCTGTAACGGTCACTTCCACCTTATACACCGCAGTGTCATAACGAATGTTAGGATTGCCGGTGTTGATCTCCGCCATGTAATAGGTATAGACCTCTCCGGTCATGGTCGCCCGGTTGGCTGCGTAATTCAGGGTAAAGCTTGCCTGACCTGCCGCATTGGTAACCGTGGAGCGCACGATCTCATTGGCCAGGTCAACGCCGTCATACAGAGCGAATTGGAAACCACTTAGGCTATGACCGGCAATGCGCTTAATCACATTCACCGTCACAGACGCCGAGCCGGTGGGCTGATACACGTTATTAAAGCTCGCGCTTACAATATAGCTGCCGGAGACGGTAGTATTAACCTCATTGTTCACAGACACGATCTCCAAATCGCCGTCCATGTCCGCATCGGCAACTACCACCCGGAAGCGGCGCTCCGCAGTGTCGTAAGTAATGCCGCCCTGGCTGCCCGCCAACTCTCTGACCCGGTAATAATACGTTCCGGGAGCTGTATAATCTTCGCCGGAAAGGCTAAACAGGTGATGCTTATCTGCGTCATTGCTGCCGATCACCGCAGTTCCTACCGGTTCCGTTGCACCGATCCGTTCCAGCTGGAAGGTGTAGCTTTCACCGGGCAGCCAATTGGTCCGGTTGCCGGAAATCTCCTTAAAAACATCCACGGAAATGCCGCTGCCGTTGGTTGCCACGGGCGTATAAGTATTCACCACCAACGCCTGATCATTGGAAGAAGCATCTATCACACCGGAAAGCACGCTTCTTTCACTGTTTAAAGCAAAGCCTTGGGGCATGTTGGTCTCCACCACAGAATACCGGGTCTGCTCAGTGATGCCGTGAACCACAAAAGATTCACCGGCAGAGAGGGATACGGTAAACTTTCCGTTTGCCGGAACGTTAAGAGTCCCACCGGTCGCTGCAAAACTGCCGGATACAGGATTGCCCTGAACATCCGTCAAGGTTACTTCCACCGTAAACTTCACAGAATTTGCAATAGCAACGGTATTGCCGTTTCCGTCCACCACCTGCTTGGTGATCACCAGATCTCCTTCACCCACAGCAGTGTTTACAAAGTCCACATCATCAATATGGTGCTCTGCAATAACGCCAAGCGCCATGTTGCCCAAAGACACGCCATTGACGTGCACAGACTTGACCTTATAATCAGCGTTATCAGAAATCTCCTCGATGGTATAAGTCGCACCGGTGGGCAGGCCGGTAAGCCACAGGGTCTGATTTCTTTGCAGGTCTACCGTGTAAACGCCTGCGGCGGTGAAGCTTACCTGGGCAGGCTCCGTCTGGGGAACCGCATCCAACTCCGTGACCCAGCCATTGGCGCTGCCGGTATAAACCGTACCGTCTGCATTATGCACCGCAATGCGGAAACGGAACGACTCCGAAGTACCGGTCTGATAAACATCCACCGTCTTGGAGAGCTTGATGCCCTGAGCGGGAGTAACTTCCAGCAAGCCATTATTGCCCAGGTTCATATCCACGTAGAATGTATCGTTATGCTCGGTAAGATAGGGGTAGAAGATCATATGCGCCGACTTTGTGGCATCTTCATCCGCTTTCAGCTCGCTGTACATTTGAAGCTCCCGGGCAGGCTTTCCCGCCTTTACCACATAAGCGCCTGTTTCACCGGTTTTGGTAACGAACGTTGCATCCCACTCGGCCGCTTCAATGGATTTTGCAGACATTTTTTCATACAGGAACACGGGTTTTTTGTCTGCGGACTCATTGGTAAAGATGTAACGGCGGTGATAGTATTCACCATTGGGATTCAGCGCTTCATTATCTTTCACCAGTTCATAGGTGTTTTCGCCGGTTTTCTTATGTACGGCAGAGTCAAATGTATAGTAAAACCGCTCGTTTTCCTTGGAGGGTGTAAACTCGGACATAGCGGTAATATGGTGCTCATGGTCCGCAGCGGAAATATCGAATTCATTGGTCCAAAACTGGCGGGTAGCGCCACCTGCCACGTGCTTTTCATCGGTGATACGGTTGATGTTCAGCTCATTTAAGTCAGACCGCAGTCCGGTCTCAAACACCAGCCGGATGGGCGAAATGGTCGATGCATTTTCCACAGAAACCTGCACATTGCTGGCATTATCTACACTGTTGCCCTCCAAAGTCACCAGATAAGTCACCAGCGGCACCAGCGCTGCGGGAATCTTCCATGTTACCACCTGCTGGCCGGTCTGGATGTTGGTCCGGACCTGCACAGTCATGTACATCATATCGGAATTTTTAATACTGCCGCTGGTCTCGCCCAGGAAAGCGTAGGACTTGATCTGATACACCGCATCCTCAGGAGCGGTGGTTGTTCCCTCATTCCAGAAGCCAGAAAACGTGCCGTCCGCCTTGGCATACCAGCCGATAAAATTGGACCAATCGCTGTCCGAAACATATTTAAGCTGCCCGGCATTGTAAGCCTGGGCCACCAGCGCCTGCGCCTCTTCGGTAGCAGCGATACCCAAACGGGTCTTAACAGAGCGGATAAACTCATGACCCAGCTCCGTGGGGTTTTCCATGGTGCCCAGACCGCCGGTTCCGTTATTGGCCAGCTGGGACGCCATCATATGGCCATCGAAAAGCTTATCGCCCAAAAGAATGCCCTTGATATCCTTGACTTCCATGTATTCGCCAATGGTATCAGTAAACTCCACATAGCCGGCGAAGTCCGGGCTGCCGCCTTCCAAATGGGTGGGATAGTAACGAGACTGCAAGAGGATCTCCTCTACGATAGAATTAAAAGCGTTGCTTAAACTGTCGATCTGGGTCGTGGCAGAGAAATAGTCCGTCACATAGGATTTACTTGTGACATAAGAATTTCTGTGAACACTCACATCGGTAGCATTACCGTTTCTGCCCTTGACCCGAACAGAAAGATAATTGTTCGCTTGCAGCGCCAGATAGCTGCTCCACAAGCTGTCGGTCAAAGTGGAGCCATCAGGATTCAACACACTTTCGGCATATTCATTGCCGCCGACATTAAAGCCCAGAGTGTAAAACAGGCTGCGGGCATTGGAATCCGTCTTTTTATAATGTGCATCAACCTGGCTCATAACATAAGCTGCGGTCAGCTGCGTCAAAAATACGTTACCGGGTTGCAGACCCGCGCTTTGGCCGTTGCCCACATTGGATTTATAGGTGGTATTATTGTAACCTGAGCTGTAACGGGAATTTTCCACATCGTCATAGTATGTTGTGCCATTGGTGGGAGCGCCATCGGACATAAGCACCATAATAGGCATCCGGTTATCGTCGGTTTGCCAGTTATTATCGGTAATAACGGTGTCCATATCCAGGAACATCTTCATCGCTTCCCACAGACCCGCCTGGATATACGTTGCGCCCTGAAACGCCTTACTGGCGCTCAGCGAAGAACCGTTCTGAGCGGTAACGCCGTTGGTAACGGAAACATTACCCCTGGAATAGGTCAGATATGTACCGTTATTACCTGCGGTATAGCGGTCAATATCAAGCAAACGGGTAACGCCTTCTGCGTATGTACTGGTTGAATTCTGATTATGGCCGGAGTAAAGAACCACACCCACCCGGTTGTTCTTATTGTTGTCAAGCAAAGTCTTAATTGCCTGATTTGCAGCCTCAATCAGCCTGGCTTCATAACCGTCCATGGAATTACTCAGGTCCAGCACCAGCACCGTATCGGTGGGAATGGTGGCATAGCCCACCACTTCCTTATTGGCCGCCAGCGCAGACAACGCAACCAGGAAATTCCGGTTGGTATCCAGCATGGAAAATTTGTTATCAAAGGCAGAAGCATCCTTAAACACAGATTTATCCGTCCAGACACCGCCTGCATTGGCGGTATTCAGCTTTTCAGGATCGCTGATATCAAAATACTTCATCCAGTTGTTCATGGTGTTCGCATCTACAATGCGGTTGTAATACTCTTCACCGCCGGTTGCCGCAGTAACGGTCAGCGGTACGTAGGTCAGCAGAATTGCCAGGCAAAGCAAGATGCTGAGAATCCGCTTCGGTGCACGATGTTTTGTAGTCATAAGGTTACCTCCTGTGCAGAAATTAAAATGCAAAAGCCTTCATTATTTTGATTTTTTGGCTTGGATCAGCTCTTCCAATGCCTTTTCGTTGGTCTCCACAATATATTTCTTAAACTCCTTGAACACCCGTCTGCCGATCTTTCGATAATCCATCGCCAAAACGCGTGCAATCTTCTTATTCCGGACCTCCTCCGGAACGCGATAAACAGAAAGTATATTGTTCAGCGCTCCCTCGATCCGCATTTCCAGCGATGCAGAATCACCGGTGGTCATCAGCGTTGCATACTCAATACCGGAAACGATAGTCTCCGCTTCAATGAACTTCTCATCCGTCCAATCCGGACAATAATCCTTGTATACCAGCTTTGACCGCTCCATATCATTGCGCCGGATCACTTCCAGACACATGGGACTGGTGTATGTGGCCAGGTAAAAATCCTTTGCGATTTCACTTTCTTCACACATGGCAGCCATAGCGGTCAATTCCAGACAAATAGCCATCAAGGAGCTGTAACCCTCGTCTGCCTCTGCCTCCATCATCTTCCATTGGTAATCGCAAAGCATATGCACGAATTCCGACAGCAAATGCTCCTTGGTGGGAAAATAATAGGTGATATTTCCCGTACTCAGATCCAGCATATCGCAGATCTGTCTGGGTGAGGTTGCAGAGTAGCCATTCTCAAAGAACAATGTGGCCGCAGACCGGATAATATCCAATCTGGTGGTTTTTACTTTTTTTCTTGCCACTTTTCGATCCTCCCTCTTGCTCACTGGTTAAAATTTGCACCAGTGCTAATTAGTACCAATGCAATATTATCATAATCCGGAAGAAAAATCAAGCACTTTTTTTGCACTGGTGCAAATTTTATTTTCCGCCACTGGGAGCTGATTGATTTTTCCCATTGCCGATGATATACTATATACAATTATTATGAAGGAGGCTGCACAACATGAAACTGCATTTTCGCCTGGGCGATCTGACCGCGATTATTCTGGTTGCACTTTTGGCGGGTCTCCTTTTTGTGCTGTTTTTGCCGAAAACTACCGCAACCGCTGCCTATGCGCAAATTTACCAGAACGGCACGCTCATTCAAACTGTATCTCTCAGTCAAGATGGAGAATTCACCGTCACCGGTACTTACCGCAACACTATCACCGTTCAAGACGGTAAAATTGCCGTCACCGAATCTGACTGCCCCGGCAGGGATTGCGTGCACTCAGGCTTTTCCGGAAGCGCCGGAAAGAGCATTGTATGCCTTCCCAACGGTCTGGAAATCCGCATTGTATCCGACGACGACCATGTGGACTTCGTAGTGGGGTGAACCTATGAACAAAGCCAAAACCATTGCCCTTTGCGCCATCATGATTGCCCTGGCGCTGGCCCTTTCCTGGATCGAGCGGTTTATCCCGCTGCAACTGATTTTACCCTTACCGGGAATCAAGCTGGGACTTGCCAACATTGTCATTTTACTGGGGCTTTACCTGTTCAAAGCAAGATTCACCCTGGCCATTTTGCTCCTGCGCTGCATACTCGGCGCCCTTTTCGGCGGCGGTATCACCGGCCTGATGTTCTCACTGTGGGGCGGAATTTTTGCAATCATCGTTATGATCGGAGCAAAAAAGCTTCCCTTTCTTTCCATCTACGGCGTGAGTATTCTGGGCGCCGCCGCCCATAATATTGGACAGATCCTGGCCGCTATGGTGCTGATGCGCTCACTGTATGTAGCCGGATATCTGCCGTATCTTCTTTGCGTTGCAATTTTTACCGGTTTTCTCACCGGCAGCATTTGCGCCGGCCTGCTAAGCGCGCTCCCCTACCGGGTCATCTCCATACCGGAAAATATGCGGCCCTAATTTTGAATTTAACAAGGTGATACCATGAGAAAAAGAATCATCACCGTTTCCCTTTTCATCAGTATAATGTTAACCGCCTGCTCCTTCCCTGCTGAAAGCAAGCAGAAAACCGTCACCTACCTGGATCTGTTTGACACCGTCACCACCGTTATGGGCAGCGGCGAAGGTTTTACAGAGGCGGCGCAAAACATTCACAATTCCCTCCTTTTTTACCATCGGCTGTTTGACATCTACCACGATTATGAGGGAATCAACAACCTAAAAACAGTCAACGACCAGGCGGGTATTGCTCCGGTGACCGTAGATCCCGCCATCATTGAATTATTGCTGGACTGCAAAAACTACTATACCCGCACAGGCGGAAAGGTCAACGCTGCCATGGGCAGCATTCTCCGGCTTTGGCATGACGCCCGAACCGATGGATTGAAAAACCCGGAAAATGCCAAACTTCCCGACCCGGCGGCCCTGAAAGAGGCGGCCGGACACACGGATTTTAATAATGTCATCATTGACAAAGCAAGCTCTACGGTATATATTTCTGACCCCAAAACCTCTCTGGACGTGGGCGCCATCGCCAAAGGCTGGGCCGCCCAGAAGATAGCGGAAACCGCTCCTGCCAATATGCTCATCAGCATTGGCGGCAACGTGTGCATCACGGGCCCGAAAAACGTCGACGGTGCACCCTGGGTCATCGGTATCCAGGACCCCAACGACAGCAGCCGTTATCTGCACACTCTGGCCATGACCCGGGACTCAGTAGTGACCAGCGGCGATTACCAGCGGTCCTATCTTGTGGACGGAAAGCTCTATCACCACATTATTGACCCGGAAACCGCCATGCCCGGTACTTTCTGGCGCAGTGTCACGGTGATCTGCCCGGATTCCGGTCTGGCAGATGCCCTTTCCACCGCCCTTTTCCTGCTTCCTCTGGAAGAAGGCCAGGCGCTTGCCCAAAGCTTCCGGGTGGAAGTTCTTTGGGTCAATGCCGCCGGTGAAGAATTCATGACCCAAGGCTTTTATCAATTTCTAGAACGCCCATAATAACCCAGTAAACTATACCCCTGTGTGAATCACACAGGGGCATATTTATCCTTTATTTTCAATTCAATTCTCTCATAGCTTGACAATTTTTAGGGTTTATAGTATGATTGTTTATATATTTTATCCTGTATTTTACGATTTGCAGCAACAGGAGTCATATGATGCACCCGAAACATTTTTTCCTTATCGACGAAACCGGATTCCCGGTAATCAAGGCTTACCGCACCACGCAAGCACCGCATATAACCCCCTATCAAAACCACCGGCACACGGAATGCGAGCTTTCCATCATTCTGAAAGGCAGGGGTGTCTTCGCCCTGGATAACAAGCGCTGCGAATTTCACCCGGGCGATATTTTCCTCTTACCCAACAATGAAAGCCACAGCATCATTGAGATTCACGAACAAACAGAGCTTCTTGCCTTCCACTTTGAGCCGCGGATCCTCTGGGAGCACCGGGAATGTCAGCCGCTCTTTAATCTGTTCACCACCAGAGGTAAACATTTCAGCAATCGAATTGCCGCAGGCGATCCGGTCTTGACCGATAAGCTTCTGGCATTGGAAGATGAGCTGATCCACCAGCAGGTGGGCTGCCTCATCAACGCAAAGTACCTGCTGTTTTCCGCGCTGTTTCACATCATTCGGAAATATGACTATGTGGATCAAAAACAGTTAACCTCCAGCACCGCCCTGTCCACCGAGGATATGCAGGCAGTGATGACGTATATCAACCAGCATTTGAATGAACCCCTAACACTGGACGCCCTGGCTGAGATCGTACACCTGACCCCCACTTATTTCTCCACCGTCTTCAAAAAATTCAACGGCGTTTCTCCCTGGAAATACATCACGATCAAGCGGGTGGAGCTGGCCATTCAAATGCTCCGGACGGAACACATGACCAAACAGGAAATTGCTCACCGCTGCGGCTTTTCCAGTATGTCCAACTTCTATTCTGCATTCACCTCTGTCACCGGCAAAACCCCTTCGGACTTCATAAAAGAACCGGAAAAAATAAATACACAAAATTAATAAGGAGGCATTTTGAAAATGTTACTTTTTAGAAAACGGCTGTTTTTAGACACCAACGCCATGGAATTTGCCCGAATTAAGGATCTGCTCATCCAAAACGGCATCAAATATGACGCAAAAACCACCATGGGTGAAAATCTGTTCAGCAGACGGTTCAACGCTGCAGCATCTGCGCACACCTGGCAATCCTATTCCAAATTTTCGACCCAAACCTATCTGTACTACATTTATGTCAGACCCTCTGACTACAAAAAAGCCAAGCAACTGGCTTACTCCAAAAAATAACAAACATGATTAAAGGCTGCCCCGATTCGTTCGGAGCAGCCCTTCTTGTATAGATCACGGCAGCCTATCTGCTCCGGATCACCAGCGAGGCGGATACCTGTGTGTCAGGGATAGGACAAAATTTTGCACCAATTTTTTCTTTTATAATAAATCTTCATTACAAACAACGCATGCGGAGTATATCCGCAGGCGTTGTCTGATTACATCGGCATAAAGTGAAGAAGCATAAAAATAACGGGAATCGTCAGACAGGAAAAAACATGAGAGATCACAGCCATACCGGATGCCACTTTGGTATTCTTGCCCAGTGCACTGGGAATGATAATGGTATTTAGGCCCAGGGGCATAGCAAGAGAGCAAACGGCGCAGGTAGCAAAGGTTTCCGGCATTGGGAACACCAACATTGCGCCAAGAAAAAGCAAAGGAAAAACAAGCAATCGCAGGGCTGTCACCAGATAAACTCCTTTGATCACAAGAACTTCCCGCAAGTTAAACTGTGCAATTGTCATACCGGTAAGCAGCATAGCCACGGGTGACATACAGCTGCCTGCTGTGGAAACAGCCGAGCTGACAAACCGCGGGACAGGAATGTTCAGCAGACCGATCAAAATACCCAAAAGCATACACACAAACATGGGATTAACAAAACTTTTGGCGCGCTGCGCCAAGGTCTGTTTTTCCGCGCTGGTGCCCATCAGAAGGACCGGTACACCCCAAAGATAAATCAGTACCCAAAGAGGCAACGTAAAGATCAAGTATTCCAAAAAGATATCCGGAAACAAGGCATTTACCACCGCGTTTCCCATAAAACCGAAATTGGAAAAGCACAGGCCGTATGTATAGATGTTTCTCTCGTATTTGTCCTTGCTGCAAAAGCGGACGCACAGCAGCGACAGTCCAATGGCAAACACTGCCAAAGTCAAGCTCCCCAAGAGCAATTTCCACGCCTCTGTAACAGTCTGGGCGGTAAAATTGTCCATAAAAGTTCCCAACACCAACGCCGGAATAAAAATCGTGTTTTCCAGCTTGGAGAGCACCGCTTGCGCGTTGTCGGGTACGAGTTTCCGCTTTGACAGAACATAGCCGGCCAAAATAAACAGGAGCAAAAATGCAGTTTGGTTTAATGTTGCAGTAAATACAGTCATTTCAGATCACGGGCGCTCCTTCCCATATCGCATTTCTTTCAAAACTTCGTTTCGCTCACTAATATGCTTTTGCAGGGTCTCATAGTTTCTGGAAGCAAGGCACATCATCAGCGCATCCAAAATGCAGATATGCGCGATTCTTGCAGAAACTGCTTCTACGGGATAATTCTTATCATCGGAAAAAGCAATCAGCGTGCAGTCGCTTTCCTTTGCAAGCCTGCTTTGGGCAAAGCTGGTAACGGAAACTGTGGCGGCGCCGGCTTTCTTTGCCCGCCGCATAGCATCCACAGTTGCCTTGGTGCTGCCGCTGTGGGAAATGCAGACTGCCACATCCCCGGCTTTCAAATTTGCTGCGGTAACATTCATAAACAAAATGTCCGTGCAGGAGGATGTTGCGATACCCAGTTGTGCAAATCGGTATTGGGCGTCCGTTGCGACCACAGAGGAAGTTCCCACGCCAAAGAAAACAACACGGGTTGCCTGCTGCAAAAGCCGGACAATCGTTTCTACCTGCGAAAAGTCGATCATAGACATAGTGTCTTCCAGCGTGTTGATCCCCGAAGCGAATACCTTACGGAAAACTTGCAAAGGGTCATCCTCCTTAGCCACAGGCAGCATCTTGGCAGCGGAAGTCTTGCTGCCCAGTTCGGCAGAAAGACAAATTTTGAAATCTGTAAAACCTGTCGTACCTATGCTCTTGCAAAATCGTACCACTGCCGACGGAACTGTACCGGAGCGCTCAGCCAGTTCCTTCACCGTCATTTTTACAACATCCTTCGGTGATGAAAAAACCGTGTCCGCAATTTTCTTTTCCGTATCCGTTAAACAGTCATAGCAGTTGTGTATCTTGGAAATCATATCGTCCTCCCAAAACGAGAATATATTTCTAGTATGGCAGTTATTCTCGGAATATAATTCTAGAACATCCGAACAATTATGTCAAGGAAATTATGAAAGAGCAAATCCGATTAAACGGATTTGCTCTTTCACCAATTGCATTATGGCATGCACCCAAGATACTGCAAGGTCGTGCATTTCTCGTTGGCTACATTGCCTGGTATTACATCCCCAAATATTCGTCTTCCGCCAGTACGCCCAAATTTTGACCGAGGAAAATCTTCGTGTCGGGAGTAATGGAGAAACTACCCTCCTGCTCCTGCCGGGGACTATGCCCAAAAAACCTGGTATACGCCCGGAAGAAGGTAGAATAATCCCTATAACCGCAGATCGCATACACCTCTGTAGGCTTAATGCCCTGCAGCAGTAACTCCCGGGCTTTCAGCAAACGCTTGCCCGTGACATATCGGCCAACTGAGGTGCCGGTCGCCTCCCGGAACATGCGGCATAGCTGTGTGCGGCTGACATAAAAGTGGTCGCTAAGGCACTGCAAAGACAGATCCGTTTCCAGATTGTGGTTGATGTAACGGATCACCCGGGTCTCCAAGGTATCCTGCCCCGATTGTAGCTCCCGTTGTGCAAAAAACGCTTCGCTGATCGCATGCAGAAGCAGGAGCATATTGCCCAAAACGCTGATGCGATTATTCTGCGCTGTTATGCGTTTCATTGCGTCGATGCCGGAAGGTCCCATCCGGTAGCGGTTGTGCATGCCTGCCTTGCGCTGAAAAATAGCTTGCGTCAGCACACGCTCCGGGTCTAATGTGTTGAATATGCTCGTATCAAAGTGGATGTAAAACCGTTCATAGGGTACGTTTTCATCCACCTGTACATGGTGCGCTTCCCCGGGACGCATAAGCAGAATATCTCCCGGCTCCAGGGAATAGATGGCTCCCTCCACATAGAACTCTGCTACACCGGCTACAAAGCAGTATAGCTCTGTATACGTGTGGGTATGTATGAAAAAGTTTGATTGAGAAGGTGTTTCGTCCCTGACATGGGATAAACGAATATCCTGCTCATTGAAACAGAAAAAACGCATACAAGATCACCGTGACCATTCTATCATATCTTGGAACGATTTGCAATGTTATTTGAAAATAATTGTAATGTCATTTCATTTTGCACCGCTGTATAATAGGGCATATTTTAATAGGAAGAGGTGCTCCATGTCAAATATCAAATTATATGCTTTCGCCGATGAGGCCTCCAAGCAGATGGACGGACAAATTGCAGCCATGCTGCGAAACGGACTGGACGGCTTGGAGATCCGAGGTGTGGACGGCACAAACGTCTCCTGTATTTCTCTGGAAAAAGCAAAAAAAATTCGTAAGATGATGGACGACAACGGCCTGCATGTATGGTCTATCGGATCTCCTATTGGTAAGATCCGGCTTGACGAGGATTTCCAAGCACATCTCGAGTGCTATCGCCACACATTGGATGTTGCAGATATTCTCGGCAGCGAAAACATCCGGCTGTTCTCGTTCTATATGCCAAAGGAAGAGGATCCTGCGCTTTACCGCCAGCAGGTAATCGACCGCATAGGTCAGATTCTTGAGATCGGACGCGGAACAGGTATCAATATTTGCCACGAGAACGAAAAAGGCATTTACGGCGACACTGCAGACCGCTGCCTGGATCTGCATCAATCAATGCCCGAATTGAAGGGGGTCTTCGATCCTGCCAATTATGTCCAGTGCGGTGAGGACACCCTTCGTGCATGGGAAATGCTGAAAAACTACATTCACTATCTGCATATAAAGGATGCTCTGCCCGACGGAAGCGTCGTTCCTGCCGGAAAAGGTCATGGAAATCTTGCTGCGATCATTAAGCGCTATCTTACACAAGGCGGCACCGCCATGACGGTGGAGCCCCATCTAACCGTTTTTGACGGTCTTAAGAAGCTTGAGGAAGACGGAAATACCAGCATAGTCGGTTCCCGGTACAGATATTCCAGCGAGGACGCAGCCTTTGATGCTGCTGCGGCAGCGCTGAAAGATATTTTACAGGAGGTATCCACATGCAAATAGGTGCTCAGTTTTTCACAATCCGGGAATACTGCAAGACCCTTCCAGATTTTGCCGAATCTCTAAAAAAGGTAGCGGATATTGGCTACCGCACCGTTCAGATTTCCGGCACCTGCCCTTATGAACCCCAGTGGCTGAAGGAGCAGCTGGATCTGAACGGCTTGAAGTGTGTGATTACCCACACAAATGCCAAGAGATTGGTTGAGGAGACGGAAGCTGTTGCCAAGGATCATGACATTTTTGATTGTAAGTACGTTGGTCTTGGTTCTTACAGCTTTAACCCCGAAGAGGGCCATTCCTTTGAAGACTTCATGGAAACCTATGTTCCAGTTGCCCAGCGTCTGAAAGAATGCAGTAAGTACTTTATGTATCATAACCACGCCCACGAATTTAAGCGTCTAGACGGCAAGTTGATCTTCGACAAGATCACACAATCCGTCCCGCAGATATCCTTGGCTTTACCATGGATACATACTGGGTGCAGGTCGGCGGCGGCGACCCTGCACAGTGGCTGGAAAAGCTGGCCGGACGGATTCCTGTGATCCATCTGAAGGATTGTGCATGGGGCCAGCAGATGGCTGTTGTTGGCGAGGGTAATATCAACTTTGACCGTGTATTTGAGAAGGCAGAAGCGGGCGGAACCATGTATATGATGGTTGAACAAGACAACTGCAACGGCGAGGATCCCTTTGACTGTCTGAAGCGGAGTTATCAGAACCTGAAAGCGCACGGCTTTGAATAAGAGGAGATATGGATATGGATAAAATTATTAAGCTTGGCATTATCGGAATCGGCAACATGGGCTCTGCCCATGCAAGAAAAATCTATCAGGGCATGTGCCCCGATTTTCAGCTGGTAGCTGTTGCAGATACAGATCCTGACCGTGAAGCATGGTGTGCCGAGAATCTGGGTGAGGATATTATTTTCTTTCATACCGCAGAGGAAATGCTGGACAGCGGCAAAATCGACGCCTGCATCGTTGCAGTTCCTCACTATGATCACTGCAATCTGGCAATTGCCTGTATGAAGCGTGGCATTCATGTTCTGGTGGAAAAGCCTGCGGGTGTCTACACCAAGCAGGTGCAGGAAATGAATGCGGAAGCAGACAAACACCCCGATGTGGTATTCGGTATGATGTTCAACCAGCGGACCAACCACATTTACCGCAAACTCCGGGAAATCGTGCAGTCCGGTGAATATGGTCAGATCCGCCGTACCAACTGGATTATTACCAACTGGTACCGTCCACAGGCTTACTATGATTCCGGCAATTGGCGGGCAACCTGGTCCGGTGAAGGCGGCGGCGTTCTGCTGAATCAGTGCCCCCATCAGCTGGATCTGTGGCAGTGGATCTGCGGTATGCCCGTAAGAGTGCATGCCCACCTGCACTACGGAAAGTGGCATGATATCGAAGTGGAAGACGATGTCACCGCATATGTAGAATATGCAAACGGCGCTACCGGCGTATTTATCACATCTACTGGTGACGGTTGTGGCACAAACCGTCTGGAGATTCAGATGGACAAGGCCAAGATCGTGGCCCAAAATGATAGCCTGGAAGTTCTGGAGTTTGAAATGAGCGAGCAGGAGTTCAGCAGAACCAACACCAGCGCCTTTGGTTCTCTCAAGATCCATCCCGTGGAAATCACCACCGACGGTGAGAATCCACAGCATATCGGCGTTATCAAAGCATGGGGCGGTGCGATCCTTCGCGGCAAGCCCATGGTGGCCGATGGACGTGAGGGCATCAACGGCCTGACCCTCTCGAATGCAATGCACTTATCTTCCTGGCTGGGCAAGACGGTGGAGCTGCCCTTCGACGAAGATCTTTACTACAATGAGCTGATGAAGCGTGCGGCCACCTCCCGGAGAAAAACGAATGTGCGCACAGTTATTGCAGATACATCCGATTCCTACGGCGGTACTGCGGACGGTGAATACAAAGATCGGTGGAAAACAAGCTGGTGACCTGGCATCAATAGGAAACGGGAGGCAAAAAGCCTCCCGTTTTTACGCTGCAGCGTCCAGCATGTTTTCTATAAAAATCCCATAACCCGTGGTTGGGTCGTTGACCAGAACGTGGGTCACAGCACCCACCAGTTTTCCGTCCTGGATGATGGGGCTGCCGGACACGCTGATGTCAAGTAGGGGACAAAAGAATTTTGTGTTTTTCTGCGGTTTTTATGCGCATTTGCAGGTAAAAGGTAGGTTTTTATACACCTCCACCGCGATTCTTAACTTGACATAGATGAATTGTTGAAAATACCGTATTTTAAAACTTCCCGCATTTTCGACAAATTCTAATTTCGGGGGGTGCGCAAGTGTTAATTTCTAGAATGACAAACAGCGCAAGCGGTATATCGCCGCCTGCGCTGTATAAAACGGTATCAATATTTCTTTTTCAGCACCAAGTAACAGACCCAGTAAAGAAGCACCAGAATGCTGACGGCAAAGCCTGCCGTTATTGAGAGC
>JAZNFY010000019.1:0-30582 GCA_045589195.1 Faecousia sp.
CTGCCAATGCAGGTGAAGCGCTTAAGCCTTTGAGCAAGGTGGCATCCGGCGGTGAATTGGCCCGGATTATGCTGGCTATGAAAAATGTCCTGGCACAGCAGGATCAGGTGCCGACGCTGATTTTTGACGAGGTGGACAGCGGTGTTTCCGGCCGCGCTGCGCAGAAGGTTGCGGAAAAGCTACACAGCGTAGCTTCCAATAAGCAGGTGCTTTGTGTGACTCATTTGCCTCAGATTGCGGCGATGGGTGATGTACATATGCTGATCAGCAAGGCAGAGCGGGACGGACGTACTTACACCACAGTTAATCCCTTGGACCGCGCCGGTCGGGTTCGCGAGCTGGCAAGAATCATTGGCGGCGCAACTATAACAGAAACCACACTGAAAAGCGCGGAAGAAATGCTTGGCTGCTAATAATCTTGACATTTATGTTATAAATTGCTATCATAGGAACAACATGTTGAACGGATGAAGTATGCGATTTGCTTCCCGCCAGAGAGCTGCCGTTTGGTGCAAGGCAGTGGGGAAGGCCGCAGAAATACCTCCCGGAGTGGCTTTTCTGAAACGGTGCAGTAGGGAAAGACGGGTGCGCCCGGTAACGCGCGTGGTGTCGCTGACACCCTGAGAGCCTTGCTGCGAGGCATGGCTAAATAGAGGTGGTACCGCGTATTTTACGTCCTCTGTCCTTAGGGACAGAGGGCTTTTTTATGAAAGAGAGAATGCTATGATTGAAATGCCAATGGATGTATTGCGGCAATTTCCGGTTCGCAAGACGAAGAAACAAAAAGAGTCTTTTCGGGAAGCTGTTTTATCTTATGGCGAGCAGTTGGGCTATGACGCAAAGACAGAGTCTGACGGTTGGGGCTGTGTTAATGTGATTTTTGGCAATCCCGAAAAGGCGAAGTATTTAATTACAGCGCATTACGATACCTGCGCCAGAATGTTTTTGCCGAATTTTATTACTCCGTGCAATTTCTGGGTATTTATGGCATATCAAATTGTAATTACGCTTGTTATGCTTCTTCCTGCATTATTGATCGGCGTTATAACCGGATATTTAGTGCAGGATTATAGCACTGGTTATTATGTTGGTTATTTTGCTTTTTTGGCTACTTTTGCTTTGATGATCGCTGGACCTGCTAACCGAAATAATGCTAATGACAATACTTCCGGTGTTGTGACGGTTCTTACCATTATGGAAAGAATTCCAAAGCAATTTCGGGATCAGGTTTGCTTTGTGCTGTTTGATATGGAGGAAGCTGGCCTAATCGGTTCGGCATCCTACCGAAAGATACATAAAAATGCTTCCAACGCGCAAATCGTACTGAATTTTGACTGTGTTGGTGATGGTGATTTGCTTATTTTCTTTCCTACAAGAAAGCTTCGCAGGGATTCGGAAAAAATGGATTTTCTTCGTTCTGTTAATGGTACAAGCGGAGTAAAGGAACTTGTAGTAAAAGAAAAGGGCTTTTATATCTATCCGTCCGATCAGCGGAATTTTCCTTATGGCGTGGGCATCGCAGCATTTCACACAAAAAGGGGTATCGGACCTTATTGCAGTCGTATTCATACGTCAAAGGATACAATTTTAGATGAAAACAATGTAAAATTTCTGTGTGACCGACTTTTGGAGGTAATCACAGTTGAAGAGAGGATATTAGTATGAAACTTTATGATGAACTGGTTGCCCGGGGTTTGATTGCCCAGGTTACCAATGAGGATGAAATTCGGGAAATGATCGATAACGGAAAGGCCACCTTCTATATTGGCTTTGATCCCACGGCCGACAGCCTGCATGTGGGCCATTTTATGGCGCTTTGCTTGATGAAGCGGCTGCAAATGGCCGGCAATAAGCCCATTGCGCTGATTGGCGGCGGCACGGCCATGATCGGTGACCCTTCCGGCAGAACCGATATGAGATCCATGATGACGCAGGAAACAATTCAGCATAACTGTGACTGCTTTAAAAAGCAGATGGAGCGGTTTATCGAGTTTGGCGAGGGCAAGGCGCAGATGGTCAATAATGCCGATTGGCTGCTGAATTTGAATTACGTGGATTTTATTCGGGAGATCGGCGGCTGCTTCTCCGTGAACAATATGCTTCGAGCGGAGTGCTTCAAGCAGAGAATGGAAAAAGGCCTGTCCTTCCTGGAATTTAACTATATGCCCATGCAGTCCTACGATTTTTACTACCTGTTTCAGCATTACGGCTGCAATATGCAGTTTGGCGGCAACGATCAGTGGAGCAATATGTTGGGCGGCACAGAGCTGATCCGCAAAAAGTTGGGTAAGGATGCTCACGCAATGACCATTACGCTGCTTTTGAATTCTGAGGGTAAGAAGATGGGCAAGACTGCAAGCGGCGCTGTTTGGCTGGATCCCAACAAGACCACACCCTTTGATTTCTACCAGTACTGGCGGAATGTGGAGGATGCAGACGTTCTCAAATGCATCCGCATGCTGACCTTCCTGCCTTTGGAGCAAATTGATGAAATGGCTTCCTGGAAGGATGCACAGCTCAATACCGCCAAGGAGATCCTGGCGTTTGAGCTGACGAAGCTTGTTCATGGTGATGAAGAGGCATTAAAGGCGCAGAGCGCCGCCAGAGCGCTGTTTTCCGGTGCAAGCGATGTGAATATGCCCACCACCGAAATTTCTGCCGATAAGCTGACTGACGGCGCCATTGGCATTCTCAATCTCATGGTTGCCTGCGGCCTTGCTCCTTCCAACAAACAGGCGCGGCAGATTGTTGAGCAGGGCGGCGTGTTCGTTAACGATGAAAAAGTTCCGGCAGCTACGTTTACAGTCACAGAGCAAATGCTCAAAGATGGTGTAAAGATCCGTAAGGGCAAGAAAGTTTTCCACAAGGCCGTTTTGGCGTAATAATAAATAAATAGTGGAGGAAATATAAGATGAAGCTGAATTATAAGCGCACTATTCTGGTTGGTTTTGCATTTTTCCTGATCAGTGCTTTCTGGCAGGCATACGATGCGACCATTCCCGTAATTCTGACCAATAAATTCGGCATGTCCCAGACTTGGTCCGGCCTGATCATGGCGTTGGATAATATTCTGGCGGTGTTTATGCTGCCGCTGTTTGGCTCGCTGTCTGACAAGTGCGTGAAGAGTAAATCAGGTAAACGCACACCCTTTATCACCATTGGTACAATTATTGCTGCGGTTGCGTTGGTTGCGCTTTCCTTTGTGGATAATGCCCAGCTTCACAAGATCTCCGATGTGGCAGCGATCGATGATCCCGCTGCGCTGCATGCCATTTATGAGAAACAGGCCGATCGGGAACTGTTTACGCCGGACGGCGAGAAGTTTGTTTTGGGTGAGCTGTTTGAAGAAGAGGAATTTGCTTCCATCACCAGCCAGATTGAGCTTGCCAGCGGTAAGAAAATCACAAATCCCGATTATACCAACTATGTCGCTCCTGCCCGCCAGGCTTGTGCTGCTGATGCAACTGCACAGGATCCGGTAATGCTTATCATGTTTGTGGTACTGTTGTTGGCGGTTTTGATCGCAATGGCTACATTCCGCAGTCCTGCTGTGGCGCTGATGCCGGACGTGACCATTAAACCGCTGCGAAGCAAGGCGAATGCTGTGATCAATCTGATGGGTACCGCAGGCGGTATTCTGGTGCTGGTTCTCGGCATTGTATTTGCTACCGGTGCGGTTAAAAATTCCATGATGAATTACACCCTGTATTACGGTGTGATCGCTGCGCTGATGCTGGGCGCGTTGTTGATTTTCCGTCTGACAGTTCGTGAGCCCCAGTGGGCACAGGAAATGCAGCAGACCAGTCAACAGCTGGGTATTGAGGAGCAGGAGAAGGAAGAAACCGGTGAAAAGCGCCGTCTTTCCAAGCAGGAGCTGCGCAGCTTGCTGCTGATCCTGGCTTCTATTGCCCTTTGGTATATCGGTTATAATGCGGTTACTTCCAAGTATTCTCTGTATGCCGGCCGTGTGCTGAATATGGACTATAATACGACTTTGCTGATCGCCCAGGGTGCAGCAATTGTGTCTTATTTGCCTGCGGGCATGATCGCATCCAAAATCGGCCGGAAGAAAACGATTCTTGCTGGCGTTGTGATGCTGTCTGCGGCATTTGCCTTTGCGTCTTTCCTGCGCGCCGGAAGCTCTGTGCTGCTGATGAACGTATTGTTTGCTCTGGCCGGTATCGGCTGGGCGACCATTAATGTTAACTCGTTCCCCATGGTAGTGGAGCTTTGCTCAGGCGGCGATATTGGCAAGTATACCGGTTATTACTATACCGCTTCCATGGCCGCGCAGATCGTGACGCCTGTTCTGTCCGGTGCTTTGATGGACATGACCGGCAGAATGACCATTTTGTTCCCCTATGCCGCTGTCTTTGCTGGCCTGGCTTTTGTGACAATGCTGTTTGTGAAACACGGTGACGCCAAGGTGGAAGCAAAAAAGGGCCTGGAAGCTTTTGATAATGATTGATTGAAGGAAGCGTAATGATTGTATTGATTTTGCTTGTTCTGTTCTATATCTTTACGTTAAAAGGCAGGACAGGAAATGAAAAATTAAAGGATCTTCGCGGTTGGAGTTATGCTCACCGGGGTCTGCACAGCGATACAGTTCCGGAAAACAGCATGGATGCTTTTTCCCGGGCGTTAAATGGCGGTTACGGCATTGAGCTGGACGTCCACCTGATGAAAGACGGCAATCTGGCGGTGATCCATGATGCTTCTTTGAAGCGCACGGCCGGCGCAGATGTACTGATTGAAGATCTGTGCACTGAGGATCTGGAAAATTACAGACTGGAAGGAACGGAGCAGAAGATTCCGACCTTTCAGGAAGTACTTGATCTATTTAACGGAAAAGCGCCACTGATCGTGGAGTTAAAGACCGAGAATGGAAACTATGCGGCGTTGTGCAAAAGAGCCTGTGAGATGTTACAGGGGTATCAGGGCGTTTACTGTATGGAGTCCTTTGATCCCCGTTGTATTTCCTGGCTGAGAAAGAATGCGCCTGAGATCACCCGGGGCCAACTGTCTGAGAACTTTCTGATCGACGAAAAATCCAAGCTGCCTTGGGTTATGAAGTGGATCATGTCCTGGAATATGGCAAACCTGATTGCAAGACCGGACTTTCTTGCGTATCGATTCGATCACAGAAATCATTTCAGTGTGAAGATCTGCCGTAAGCTGTGGGGTGTGCAGGGCGTATGCTGGACAGTGAAGAATATGCAGGACCATAAAACTGCTGTGAATGAAGGCTTTATCCCCATTTTTGAAGATTATCATCCGTAGTAAAAAGACACCGCCTTAGGGCGGTGTCTTTCTTATTGAAAATACTCTTGTATTCGTTTTTGGTTTTCCTTGGTTATGCGGCCCAATGGTAAGCGGCAGCCACCGCAGTCGTATCCGATACAACTCATTGCCTGTTTTACCGGGATGGGACTTAACTCGCAAAACATCAGCTTTGTCACATCTCTCAGGCGGCATTGTAAATGCGCGGCGGTATCAAAATCGCCGTCCAGGGCAGCTTTTGTCATAGCATTCATTTCAATGGGAAGAACGTTAGATGTAACGGAAATGACACCCTGCCCGCCAAGGGAAATAATGGGCACGGTCATGTCATCGTTGCCGGACCAGACTGTAAAATTGGGACAGCGGGAGCGGATTTCCAAAATTTTACCGATGTCGGTTGATGCTTCTTTAACACCGACAATGTTTGGAATTCTGCTGAGTTCTTGGTATACATCAACGTCCATATCCAGCCCCGTGCGTGAGGGAACGTTATAGACAATGATGGGGATATTGACTTGTTTTGCGATTGTTGAGTAGTGTTCAATTAATCCTTGGGGCGTTGCTTTGTTGTAGTAAGGACTAACGATGAGCAAAGCATCAGCGCCGGATTGCTGCGCTGCGATGCTCAGTTTTATGGTGTGTTCTGTGGAATTTGTGCCAGTACCGGCAATGATCTTCATTTCACCTTTGACATATTCTTTTCCTGTGCAAAACAGCTGAATTTTTTCATCGTCCGATAAGGTAGATGCTTCGCCGGTGGTACCTGCAAGCACCACTGCATCAATTCCTGCGCTGAGCTGGCGTTCCAGGAGAACTTTTACCATTGGATGATTAATTTTGTTGTTCAGAAACGGTGTTACCAGGGCGGTGCATACCCCGGTAAATAATGGTTTTGACATAGATGATCCCTCCGAATCAATCTATGCAGCGAATGTATTACGTGTTATCGGTGAAATGTGTTGCAAAATCAGATAATTTTCGCTATACTGTATTCAATAATGATCGGAGGGGTAAAGTTGAAGACCCATGATTTTTGGTACGATTTGCCGGAGGAGCTGATAGCCCAGACACCTCTGGAACGTCGGGATTCGTCGAGACTATGTGTGCTGGATAAAGAGACCGGCAAGGTGGAGCATAAGGTATTTACAGATATTTTGGATTATCTGCGACCCGGTGATTGCCTGGTGATGAACGATTCCCGGGTGCTTCCTGCAAGACTTCTTGGCCAACGGCCCACAGGCGGTGCGGTGGAAGTTCTGCTTTTGCGGGATTTGGGCGGTAACCGGTGGGAGTGCCTTTGTAAGCCCGGCAGAAAGATGCAGGTGGGCGGAAAGGTCATTTTTGGCGATGGGGAACTGACCGGCGAAGTGGTTTCTGTCACAGATGATGGCAACCGGATTGTTGAGTTTTCCCATGAGGGAATTTTCCTGGAAGTGTTGGAACGGCTGGGGAAGATGCCTTTGCCGCCTTATATCAAGGCAGAGCTTTCTGATCAGGAGCGTTATCAGACTGTATATTCCCGTGAGGTCGGTTCTGCTGCCGCACCTACTGCGGGATTGCATTTTACGCAGGAGCTGCTCAATAAAATCCGCCAAAAAGGGGTAAACACCGGGTTTGTGACACTGCACGTGGGTTTGGGTACGTTTCGTCCGGTGAAGGCGGAGGAAATAACCGAACATCATATGCATGCGGAGCTGTGCATGATCAGTCAGGAAACTGCGGACCTGTTGAATTCCACCCGTCAAAAGGGCGGGCGGATCATTTGCGTTGGTACTACTTCCTGCCGTACTCTGGAATCTCTGGTCAAGGAGGACGGCACTTTTGAGGAGAGTTCCAGGTGGACAGAAATTTTTATTTATCCCGGTTATCGGTTCCGGGCGATGGATGCGTTGATTACCAATTTCCATCTGCCGGAGAGTACGCTGGTTATGCTTGTCTCAGCATTTGCCGGACGCGAAAATGTGCTGGGTGCTTACCGCCAGGCGGTGCAGGAGCGATATCGGTTTTTCTCATTTGGCGATGCGATGTTTATAGTAGGGAAGTGATCTTTTGTTTCGGTTAATTAAAACAGAAGGAAAGGCGCGCAGAGGTGAATTTACCTGTGCCCACGGTACGGTACAGACCCCGGTTTTTATGAATGTGGGCACCCAGGGCGCAATCAAGGGCGGCCTAAGCGCTGAGGATCTTAAAAATATTGGTTGTCAGGTTGAGCTTTCCAACACCTATCATCTGCATCTTCGTCCGACCGATGAGGTGGTGCGGAAAATGGGCGGTCTGCACAGGTTCATGACATGGGACGGACCGATTTTGACAGATTCCGGCGGATTTCAGGTGTTTTCTCTTTCCTCCTTGCGCAAGATCAAGGAGGAAGGTGTGTATTTCTCTTCCCATATTGACGGTCGCAAGATTTTTATGGGTCCGGAGGAGAGTATGCAAATCCAGTCCAATCTGGGCTCGGATATTTGCATGGCTTTTGATGAGTGTAT
Source organism: Faecousia sp. (assembly GCA_045589195.1). Classification (GTDB taxonomy): domain Bacteria; phylum Bacillota; class Clostridia; order Oscillospirales; family Oscillospiraceae; genus Faecousia. Next base: position 7,767 of record JAZNFY010000019.1, read on the forward strand.
TGAAAATCCTGCACCCAGAAAGTACGTGCAGGACAGCGTGGACAGAACATACCGCTGGTTGGAGCGCTGTAAGGCGGAAAACGCCCGGTTGAATGAACTTGACGATACGGTAAACCGGGAGCAAATGCTTTGGGGCATCAATCAAGGCGGTATTTTCCCGGATATTCGCATGGATCACATGAAGCGCATTGCGGATCTGGATCTTCCCGGTTATGCCATTGGCGGTCTTGCTGTGGGTGAAACTGCGGAGCAGATGTATGATATCATTGATGCAGTTGAGCCTTTTATGCCGGCAGAGAAGACCCGGTATCTCATGGGTGTGGGTACACCGACCAATATCATTGAGGCCGTGGCGCGGGGTGTTGATTTCTTTGATTGCGTTATGCCCGCACGCAATGCCCGGCATGCCCGCCTGTTTACCTGGCAGGGTGCGATCAATTTGAAAAATGCCAAGTATATGCTGGATGAATCTCCCATTGATCCCGAGTGTGACTGCCCGGTGTGCCGCAGGTATTCAAAGGCGTATCTTCGTCATCTGTTTGTTGCGGAAGAAATGCTTGCCATGCGTTTAGCGGTGATGCATAATCTGTATTTCTACAATAAGCTTATGGAAAGAATTCGCAATGCCATTGATTTGGGAGAATTTGAGACCTTCCGCCGGGAGTATTCCGGCAAATTGGCCCAAAAAATATGATATTTTACTTGCTTTTTCCAGAATCTCTGGCTATAATGATTAACGATAATAACACAAAGGAGCGAAAATTATGCTGCAATTTCTTGAACAGACTACCACGCCTGCACCCGGCGGCGATTTGCTGACTACCATTTTGATGCTGGTCATCATGTTGGGTATTTTTTACTTCCTGCTGATCCGCCCTGAGAACAAGCGGAAGAAGGAAGCAGAGAACATGCGTGCCTCTTTGAAAACTGGCGATAAGATCACTACCATCGGCGGCATTATTGGCACTGTTGTCAGTGTGAAGGAAGACCGGATCGTGATCGAGACCAGCGCTGATCAGGTTCGTGTTGAGTTCGCCAAGTGGGCGGTATCTACCAATGAGTCCGCTGCGGAGCGGGCTGCTGAGGAAGCGAAGAAGGCACAGGAAGCCAAGGCGAAGGCCAAGGCAGAGAAGAAGGCCAAGAAAGCTGAAAAGTAACGGAAACAGGGCTTCGGTTTAATCCGAAGCCCTGTGTTTTATTTTTTAGTGTAGTCCATGATCTCTTTTGCAATATAGATGGGTCGGTCCTTACTTTGCTCAAAGATTTTACCTACATATTCGCCAATAATGCCAATGCAGAACAGCTGAACGCCCCCAAGGAGCAGAATCAGCACGATAATGGTTGCATAACCGGGTATATCGATGCCGTAAATCAGTTTTTCCAGCACCACCGCAACAAGATAAAGCAGAGCTGCAAAAGCGGTAAAGCTTCCCAGATAGGTTGCAATACGAAGAGGCTTTGTGGAAAAACCTACAATCCCTTCAATGGCGTAATTGGTGAGTTTTCGAAAACTCCACTTGGTTTTTCCTGCGTTTCGCGGCGCTGCGGTATAGGGGATATATTTGGTGTTATAACCCACCCATGCGAAAACGCCTTTGCTGAATCGATGGTATTCGCCTAAATTTAGCATGCTTTCCCCAACATTTCTGCGAAAAGTGCGAAAATCGCTGGAATCCGAGCGCAGTTTTACATCAGACAGCCGATTGATGATGCTGTAAAAGCATTTTTTGAAGAACGAGAGAATTTTGCTCTCACCTCGTCGGTCCTGATAGGCGGCAACAATATCACAATCCGGTTGTTCGTCCAGCATCTGCACCATTTTCCGTACGATTTCGGGGCGCTGTTGAAGATCCGCATCGATCAGAGAAATGTATTCCCCGTCCGCGTGCTGCAAACCTGCATAGATCCCGGCTTCTTTGCCGAAGTTACGGGAAAAGGAAACCACTTTGACCGGGCATTTTTGAGCTTTAAACAATTTTTTCAGTTGGTGTAATGTGCCATCACGGCTGCCGTCATCTACATAGATGATCTCAAAATCATAACCGCAGCCTTCAAAAGCGGAAATGGTAGCATCCTGAAATGCTGCAACATTATCCGCTTCGTTATAACAGGGGACAACCAAGGAGAGTTTCATTCAATCACCACTAAAATGTTTTACTGAATTACAGATTCGTGTAATAATCAGACTGTTATTTGGTAGGTTAACGATAGCATAGAAATATTAGATTTGCAAGCGTAATATTTACGGATTACATGGGATTTGTGTGTTTTTTACTTGACAAAATTTCTGTTTTTCGTTAGAATAACTCATGATAACGCATAGATGGCGAGGTTTTGCCGATAAAGCCTTTCAGAGAGCGTGCGGTGGTGTGAGCATGCAGGCCAGGCGGCAAATGGTCGCGCCGGAGCGGATTGCCTGAAATCAAAGTAGGGCAGTACGGGTCAGCCCGTTACAGCGATTAAGTGTCCGGTTTTCCGGAAATTCAGGTGGTACCGCGGTTTTTTCGCCCTGAGTCTTATGACTTAGGGCGTTTTTCATTGAAAGGAGTAATTGTTATGGCAAGAGAACTGCCCAAGGTGTATGAACCCCAGCAGGTGGAATCGGAAATTTATAAAATGTGGCAGGAGGGCGGTTATTTCCGTCCCCAGGGTAAGGAGGGTGCAAAGCCCTTTACCATCGTTATGCCGCCCCCTAATGTTACCGGTCAGCTGCACATGGGCCATGCAATGGACGCTACTTTGCAGGACACATTGATCCGTTTCAAGCGGATGCAGGGTTATGATGCTCTGTGGGTTCCGGGTGTGGACCATGCAGGTATCGCCACTCAGATCAAGGTGGAAGAGGAGCTTCGGAAAGAGGGCCTGACCCGTTACGATTTGGGTCGAGAGAAGTTCCTGGAACGTGTCTGGGACTGGAAACATAAGTACGGCAACCGCATCGTTGAGCAACAGAAGAAGTTGGGCGCATCCTGCGATTGGGATCGGGCTGCCTTTACCATGGACGAGCGCTGCTCCAAGGCTGTTCGGGAAGTATTTGTTTCGCTGTATGAAAAAGGCTTGATTTATAAGGGCAGCCGGATCATCAACTGGTGTCCGCACTGTGTAACCGCGCTCTCTGATGCGGAAGTGGAGTATGTGGACAAGCCCGGTCACCTGAGGCATATCCGTTATCCTCTTGCTGATGGCAGCGGTGAAGTGGTGGTTGCGACCACCCGTCCTGAAACGATGCTGGGCGACACCGGTGTGTGCGTCAACCCCAACGATGAGCGGTATCAGGCCATTGTGGGTAAAACCGTTATTTTGCCTCTTGTGAATAAGGAGATTCCCATTGTTGCGGACGATTATGCAGAGATGGAGTTCGGCACCGGCTGCGTGAAGATGACCCCTGCTCATGACCCCAACGACTTTGAAGTGGGTCTGCGTCACAATCTGGAAGTGATCCGTGTGTTGGACGATAACGGCGTAGTCAACGCCCTTGGCGGCAAGTATGAGGGCCTCGACCGTTATGATGCCAGAAAGCAGATTGTTGCGGATCTGGAAGCCGGCGGTTATCTGGTGAAGATTGAGGATCATGCGCATAATGTTGGCACGTGCTACCGCTGCCACAATGATGTGGAGCCCATTATTTCTGCCCAGTGGTTCGTGAAGATGAAGACTCTGGCCGATGAAGCCATTGCCTGCGTTAATGAGGGTAAGACCAAGTTTGTTCCCGAGCGGTTTACCAAGAACTATATGAACTGGATGAGCAACATCCGGGATTGGTGCATCTCCCGTCAGCTTTGGTGGGGTCATCAGATTCCTGTATGGTACTGTGATGACTGCGGTCATATGACCTGCTCCCGGGAGGACGCTACGGTTTGTGAAAAGTGCGGCAGTAGCCATATCCAGAGAGATCCGGATGTGTTGGATACCTGGTTCAGCTCCGCTTTGTGGCCCTTTGAGACCTTGGGCTGGCCAGATACCGAAGCCGCAGATTTAAAGCGGTATTATCCCACCGACGTACTGGTAACCGGTTATGATATTATAACCTTCTGGGTGTCCAGAATGATCGTCTCAGGCCTGGAACACACGGATAAAGCACCCTTCCACACAGTGCTGATCCATGGCTTGGTACGGGATAATCAGGGCCGCAAGATGAGTAAGTCCCTGGGCAACGGCATCGATCCTCTGGAAATGATCGAAAAGTATGGCTGTGACGCTCTGCGTATGAACATGGTCACCGGCAATTCTCCCGGAAACGATATGCGTTTTTATGTAGAACGCTGCGAGGCCATGCGGAACTTTGCCAATAAGCTTTGGAATGCCAGCCGATATGTGATGATGAATCTTGCACCGGAAGCTAAAAATGAGCTCCCCAGCATGGATTGCCTGGAAATTGCGGACAAATGGGTGCTTTCCAAACTCAATACGCTTATTGCAGAAGTGACGGAGAATTTGGAAAAGTACGAGTTGGGTGTTGCGGTACAGAAGATCTACGACTTCGTTTGGGATATCTACTGCGACTGGTATATTGAGATGACCAAGGCGCGCTTGTTCTCCGATGATGAGAAACGCAAGCAGACGGCAATCGGCGTATTGGTTTATGTACTTGACCAGATGCTGCGACTGCTGCATCCGTTTATGCCTTTTATCACCGAGGAAATCTGGCAGTCCATTCCCCATGAGGGCGAGGCGCTGATCGTGGCCAAGTGGCCGGAGACCTCTGAGGAGCTGTCCTTCAAGACAGAATGTGACCAGATGGAGTCGGTTATGAATGCCATTCGCGCCATTCGGAATCGCCGTACAGAGATGAACGTACCTCCGTCCAAAAAGGCGGCACTTTATGTGCTTACCTCCAAACCGCAGATTTTTAAAGAGGGCGAGGGCTTCCTGCAACGTCTGGCTTATGCAGATGAGGTCACGCTGCTGGATGCAGAGCCGGGGACGCTGGACGGCGTGGTAACCATCAATACCGCTGATGCAAAGCTTTATATCCCCATGGGTCAGCTGGTTGATGTGATAAAGGAAGTGGCCAGAATTTCCAAGGAGCTGGATAACAACCGCAAATTCCTTGCATCTCTGGTAGCGAAGCTTTCCAATGAAAACTTTGTTTCCCGCGCTCCCGAAGAGGTGGTTAACGCCGAAAAGGAGAAGGCGGCAAAGACTAAGGAATTGATTTCTCAGCTGGAACAGAGCTTGGAAGCGCTGAAAAAACTGTAATAATGAAGCGGTGCAGACCATTTGTCTGCACCGCGTTTTTTAAAAGAGATGAGCCTGCGGAAATTTCCGCAGGCTCTGTTATTTTAGTGTTCTTCGGCGTGGGATTCAAAGATAAAGCCGGTTTCGGTCAGCAGAAGATTCACATTGCCGTAATTTGCAACAGAGCCGTCATAATCGGCTGCGTAATAACGAAGTTTGTAGTGGGTATCATCAATCTTTTCGTAGCTGTCATAGCACATTTCGTAACCGCCGCCAGCTGCTCCCAGGGTAAGAATCAATTGATTGTTTTCTTCGTCATAGGTCATGTAGTCGTTGTATTCGAGAAGATACAAGAAATCAAAAGTTTTGCCCATGTAAGTGGTGGTGAAGGCGTTTAAAGCGTCCAGGGAGTAGATTCTGGTAACGAGGTAGGTCTCTTCACTCCATTCGGATGAAATGTATCCCGCTCCGTTGCAGGCCCAGTCAAAGATCAGACCGCCGGACAACTGGTCAACGGACTGAAATTCGGGCAGACAGTCAACCAAGCCCGCCAGACGCTGCATTTCCTGCTCAATCGTGCTCTTTTCCAATTGCTTGGTTTCTTTTTCGGTGCAATTTTTGCAACCACGTTTTGCAGTGCCGGTGGTGGTAAAGGTGGGTTCAATATCCGTTACCCAATCCTTCCAGGTATGGCCTGTTGCGGCGATCTCTTCGGTGTAACTGTCACCGCATTTACAGGTGTAAGTATTCTCACCTTTTTGTTCGCACTTAGGATTTGTAGTTTTAGTCAGGTTATATGCGTGTTCATGGGGCTCGGTGATTTCGGTGGGTTCAGAGGGTTCCGAAGGTACGGAGGGCTCAGAGGGTTCAGAGGGTTCGGAAGGGTCAGAATTGCCGGTGGGATCGGAAGTAACGGAAGAACCGGTAGGGTCAGAGGAATCGGAATTATCAGCGCCGGGAAGATCGCAGGCGGTAATGCTCAGCAGCAATACCAAAATCATTGTGAACAAAATCAGCTTTTTCATGGGAAATCTCCTTTCTTTTTGCATGTTGATTATTATAACATAGAAATATTTTCATATCAAGGAAATAATTAGGGTTAACATACGTTTTCCGACAGACATTTTATCAAAAATGAATTTATACTGAGATACACATTTATACCAAGGAGGGGAAAAAATGCAATTTACCAGTTTTCTGGAAAATGGCAGGTTAACGGTGGCTTTGACCGGGGAGATAGACCACCATTGCGCCAGGAATTACATTCAGGCAATTGCTGGAAAAATCGAGGCTTACACACCGGAGATTTGCATATTGGATTTTGAAGCGGTGAGCTTCGTGGATTCCTCAGGGGTGGCCGTGGTGATCAACGCACTACGTTTTATGACTCAAATTGGCGGCAAGCTGATGTTGACCCGTATTGCCGATCAGCCCATGAAGGTGTTTCGGGCATCCGGTATCGATAAGCTGGTGGATATTAAGGAGGCAGTTTCATGAAATTTAATAACTATATGGTATTGGAGTTTCCCAGTAAGTCCTGTAATGAGGCGTTTGCCCGTTCAGCGGTAGCTTGTTTTGCCGCGCAGATGGATCCGACTATGGAAGAAATGGGTGATATCCGCACCGCAGTTTCCGAAGCAGTTACAAACTGTATTGTACATGCATATCCCAATGATCTTGGAATCATTACGGTACGCTGTCGGATACTCAAAGACCAAGTGCTGGATATTGTGATAAAAGATAAGGGTGTTGGTATCAACGATATTGAACAGGCTCGGCGTCCGATGTTCACAACCGGTGGCTCCGATCGCAGCGGTATGGGAATCACGATTATGGAAAGCTTTATGACCACGTTCGATATCACTTCTGCGCCGGGTAAGGGCACGACCGTACATATGCGGCGGAAATTGCAACGCAGAAAATGATTACGCAGGAGGAATTGATTCGCAGATCCCAAGCTGGTGATAAAGAGGCAGGGGAGCAGCTCCTTTCAGAAAATTCCGGTCTGATCTGGTCAGTTGCCAAACGTTTTATTGGACGCGGAACGGACACGGACGATTTGTATCAGCTGGGGTGCCTTGGATTTTTGAAGGCGGTTGAGGGTTTTGATTTGGATTACGGCACCATGTTCTCTACCTATGCCGTTCCGAAAATTGCCGGGGAAATTCGCCGTTTTCTTCGGGATGATGGAACAATTAAAGTTTCCAGAACCTTGAAGGAGCATTCTGCATCCATTAAGGCCGCAAGAAATTTTCTGACACAAAAACTTGGCCGAGAACCTACGGTAAATGAAATCTCTGAGCAAATTGGCATCACACCGGAAGAAATTGCTGTTGCAGAGACGGCAACCGCCGCCACGGAATCCATTCAGAGGGAGAACGGCGATGATGGTTTTAGCCTCGAAAATATACTTACGGATACGGAATCAGAGGAGCTTCTGGTGGAGAAAATATCCTTGCGACAGGCGATTGATAAATTGCCGGAACGGGAAGGTTTGGTCATAAAACTGCGATATTTTCATGGACTGACCCAGGAACGGGTCTCCAAGGTGTTGAAGGTCAGTCAGGTGCAGGTATCCCGTATTGAGAAAAAAGCGCTGCTAAGTCTGAAAGGCTTTCTGCAATAAATCAGCCGGTAGGAAATCCCTACCGGCATTTTCTGTTATTTTAATTTTCTTGGTGTCCATTGACTGAATATAACTGCGAAGAATACAAGCGCACAGCCAATTCCTTCCCAGAGGGTGAGACGTTCGCCCAACAGCAGCGCAGAAAACACAATGGCAAATACCGATTCCATACTCATTAGCAGCGAAGCTGCAGTAGGTTCCAGATGTTTCTGCCCGAATACTTGCAGGGAGTATGCAACTCCGGTGGAGAGTATGCCTGCATAGGCCAATGGCAGCCAACAGGCGACTATATTATCTGGTTTTGGCGTTTCTGTCAGCAGCATCAGTATTGCCGAAATAACGGCGGCTACGAGGCTCTGGATGCAATTAAACCGCAAACAGTCCACGCGGTCGGCATTTCGGTCCACGATTGTAATTTGAAAGGAAAATGCGATTGCACAGCCAAGCAGCAAAATGTCACCGTAGTTTATGCTGTTGACGCCAACGCAGCTGAGCAGGTAAAGACCAACAACTGCAATGATAACGCTGATGATTGGTGCAATACCCGGTCTTTTTCCGTAAAAAATACCAATGAAGGGCACGATCACGATATACATGGCAGTGATAAAACCTGCTTTACCGGCAGAGGTATAAACAAGACCGATCTGTTGCAAACCTGTTGCGATAAATAAGAATATACCGCATAGAATACCGGAGCGCCACAGTACCGGATCGCACCATTTTTTTATGTGATTTTTCCGGTCTGCACCGTCAAACAGGTAGATTGCAGGCACCATAAATATGATGGCCAACAGTCCTCGAACGGCCAAAAAAGTAAACGGTTCAATATAGTCCATCCCCGCACTTTGGGCTACGAATGTGCTTCCCCAAATAATTGTGGCAAGTAGTATGTATATTGATCCTTTTAATTTATTTTTCATATAATCACCGGAGATAATTTATCACAATGAATCCATAATTGCAACATTGATTTTTCCTGCTTGTGTGCTATAATAAAGGAAAAACATAGGAGGTTATACTATGGAAAATACGAAGAAAATCCCCCAGCGTGATGAAATTGCATTGGAAGACCGTTGGGCAACCGAGGATCTTTATGCCAGTGATGAGGCTTGGGAAGAGCAGCTGAAAACATTGGATGAGGACAAGGTCAATCTTGCCGCTTTTGCCGGTAAGCTGGGCGAGTCTGCCGAGAGCCTTTACCGGTATCTTCACTATGTTGAGGATCTGGGCGTGAAGATTTCCCGCCTTGCCAATTACTGCATGCGTAAGGCTGACGAGGATACCCGCAATTCTACCTATCAGGGCATGTCCGGAAAGTTTATGGGTATGGCTGTGGCGCTGAACGCCGCGCGCAGCTTTGAGACCCCGGAGATTATGGCAATTTCTGATGAGAATTTGAATGATTTCTATGCCGCTTATCCCAATTTGGAGCGCTACCGTCGCCTGCTGACCGATATTCGCCGGCAGAAGGCGCATGTTCTTTCTGCTGCGGAAGAAAAGCTTTTGGCAGCGGCAGGGGAGATGGCTCACGCACCCGATGATATCTATGGAATGCTGGCTGATGCGGATCTGACCTTTGAGGATGCGGTGGATGCCGAAGGTAACCGTCACCCGCTACGCCAGGGCAATTTTGTGTCCTACGAAGGAAGTCCCGACCGCCAACTGCGCAAGAGCGCTTATGAGAATCTTTACCGTAGCTTCGGTAATTTCAAAAATACGGCTGCCGCATTGCTCAATGCGCAGAATAAGCAGTTGAAGTTTTATGCAGAAGCCAGAAAGTATAACTCTGCTTTTGAAGCATCCTTGGACGGCACGAATGTTCCTACTTCTGTTTACCTGAACCTGATTGACTCGGTTCATAAGAACATGGATAAGATGCATCGCTATGTGCGCCTGCGCAAGAAGCTCCTTAACGTGGACGAGCTGCATTTTTATGATATTTATGCACCCTTGGTTTCCGATGTGGATAAGCGTATTGCTTTTGCTGATGCAAAGCAGACGGTTTATGATTCTCTGGCACCCCTGGGCGAGAAGTACCGCGCCATTTTGAAGGAAGGTTTCGAAAAACGTTGGATCGACGTGTATACCAATGAGGGTAAGCGCAGCGGTGCATACTCTGCCGGCGCGGAAGTGCACCCCTATGTTCTGTTAAACTATACCGGTACGCTGGACAGCCAGTTTACTCTTGCTCACGAGATGGGTCATGCGCTCCATTCTTATCTTTCCAATAAGACTCAGAATCCTGTTGACAGTAATTATGTGATCTTTGTGGCTGAGGTTGCATCTACCTGTAACGAAGCGCTGTTGATGGAATATCTGCTTGGCAAGACTACGGATAAAAAGGAGCGGGCGTTCCTCATTAACCATTTCCTGGAACAGTTCAAGAGCACGCTGTACCGCCAGACTATGTTTGCGGAGTTTGAACTGAATATCGGCAAGATGGTTGCAGAGGGCAAAACGCTGACAGCTGACGTACTTTGCGGCGAATATAAGCGTCTGAACGAGGAGTATTTTGGTCCCGATATGGTGGTGGATGATCAGATCGCTATGGAATGGGCCCGAATTCCTCACTTCTACTATGACTACTATGTGTTCCAGTATGCAACCGGTTATTCTGCTGCCATTGCATTGTCCCGGAAGATCCTAACCGAGGGCGAAACCGCAGTAAATGATTACCTGAGCTTCTTGTCCGGCGGTTGCTCCAAGAGCCCCATTGATCTTTTGAAGGGCGCTGGCGTGGATATGACCAGTACGGAACCTGTGGATCAGGCGCTGCAACTGTTCGGTGAGCTTCTGGATGAAATGGAAGCGCTGATGGAGGTGTAATGGAAGAAAAGATTTTTCTGCCGGTGCTTCATTGGTTTGATGCCGGAAATGAATTTACCGGCTCTAATGGAAACTTCCGTTTTAAGGTCACGCCAAATGTGGTGAAAGGTTCCGGTAAGGAAGTGGATTTTGATGCGAGCTCCCTCACCGCTGAATTTTGGCACGGACTTTACTGTTATGAACTAAGCCAGATGGAAGGGAAACAGGAGTTTCCCATGAGTGAAGCAGGGCGTGAAGCACTTCGCTGCTGGTTGGAAGAAAATATCTGATCTCTTGTTTAAAACCGGAAAAACCATTGACAATTTTCAAGTTTGTGGTAAAATACTGTCGATATGTAAAGACTATGAGCAAACCAAGCAGTCTATGGCTTATCTTAGCGAAAGGGGAGCGGTGAAAGCCCCTTATAAGCATGTCTGTCCGCCACTTGCTCCGTCGCCCGGGACGACCGGGACGGGTGCTCCCGTTACTGAGCAACTAAGATGTCCGCTTGCGGATCAATTAGGGTGGTACCGCGATTAACCTCGCCCCTAAATCAGGGGCGAGGTGTTTATTTTTTAGTTATGGAGGATAGGAATATGAATCCCAAACCCTATGGCGTAAATGAATTACGTGAAATGTATCTGCGCTTTTTTGAATCGAAGAACCATCTTCGTCTGCCCAGCTTTTCTTTGATTCCACAAAATGATGCATCGCTGCTGCTCATCAATTCCGGCATGGCTCCTATGAAGCCTTATTTCACCGGCGAGGTTGAGCCGCCCCGGAGAAGAGTCTGCACCTGTCAGAAGTGTATCCGTACCGGCGATATTGAAAATATCGGTAAAACTGCCCGTCACGGCACTTATTTTGAAATGTTGGGTAACTTCTCCTTCGGTGATTACTTTAAGCACGAAGCAATCGCATGGAGCTGGGAGTTTTTGACCAAGGTAGTAGGTCTGGACGTAAACCGGTTGTATCCGTCCATCTACGAAAATGACGAAGAAGCCTTCCAGATCTGGAATAAGGAAGTGGGTGTGCCCGCTGATCGGATCTTCCGTTTTGGCAAGAAGGATAACTTCTGGGAGCACGGCTCCGGCCCTTGTGGTCCTTGTTCTGAGATCTACTATGACCGGGGTGAAAAGTACGGCTGCGGCGCTGCCGACTGCACCGTAGGCTGTGAATGTGACCGGTATATGGAAGTCTGGAACAACGTTTTCTCCCAGTTTAATAATGACGGACAGGGCAATTACACCGAATTGGCGCAGAAGAATATCGATACCGGCATGGGACTGGAACGTCTGGCAGTGGTTTGCCAGGATGTGAATAGTCTCTTTGATGTGGACACGGTAATGAACATTACCAATAAGGTCACGGAGCTTACCGGCGCATCTTACGGCCAGTCTGTTGAGAATGATGTTTCTCTGCGGGTGATTACCGACCATATCCGCGCATCGACCTTTATGATTGCAGACGGTGTGCTTCCTTCCAATGAGGGCCGCGGCTATGTTCTGCGCCGCTTGCTTCGCAGGGCTGCCCGTCATGGTAAGCTCCTGGGTGTGAACAATCCGTTCCTGTATTTGGTGGTGGAAGTGGTTGTTCGCGAGAACGAAAGCCACTATACGTATCTTCGTGAGCGTATGGATTATATCACCAAGGTTGTCAAGACTGAGGAAGAGAATTTTGCCCGGACCATCGACACCGGTATGCGTATTTTCAGCGAGAAAATGGCTGAGCATAAGGCTAGGGACCTAACGGTTTTCTCCGGCGAAGATGCATTCCTGCTCTCTGACACCTACGGTTTCCCTGTGGATTTGACGGTGGAAATGGTGGAAGATGAGGGCATGACTCTCGATATGGATAAATTCCTGGCTTGCCGGGAGGAACAGCGCGTTCGCGCCCGTGAGGCCCGGAAGGCATTGGGAGATTTGGCATGGGCCGGTATCGATCTGGGCCTTGACAATACTCCCACACAGTTTGTTGGTTACACCGAGTATAACTGTGAAGCGAAGGTTTTGGCTGTTTGCGTCGGTGAGGAAGTTTCCGGCTCTATTGCCGGCGGTGAAAAAGGTATTTTGGTACTGAACAAGACTCCTTTTTACGCAGAAATGGGCGGTCAGGTTGCTGACCACGGCGTGATTCTCATTGGAGAGAGCCGTTTTGAAGTGACTAATGTTCAGAAGGATAAATCCGGTAAGTATCTGCACTACGGTGAATTGAACAACGGCACTATTAAGGTGGACGACGTTGTACTTGCTGCCATTGATGTAGAGCGGCGTAAGGCCATTATGCGCGCCCACTCCGCAACCCACCTGCTGCAAAAGGCCTTGACTTCCGTTTTGGGTGACCATGTGCACCAGGCTGGTTCTTACGTGGAGCCTGACCATCTTCGTTTTGACTTTACCCATTATTCTGCCATGACCGCTGAGGAAATTGCAAAAGTCAATGCCATTGTGCAGGATGCGATTTTGGAAGGCTATGGCATAGATATTCGGGAGATGTCCATTGATGACGCAAAGAAAATGGGTGCAACCGCGCTGTTCAGCGAAAAATACGGCGATACTGTTCGCGTGGTCAATATGGGCGGCTACTCCATTGAGCTTTGCGGCGGTACACACCTGGACAATACCTCCAAGGTCGGCCCGTTCTGTATAATCTCTGAAAATTCCGTAGCAGCAGGTGTTCGCCGTATCGAGGCGATTACCGGCAAGGGATATGTTCACAGAGCCAGAAATAATGAAGAACAGCTGCTGGAAGCTGCTTCCAAACTGAAAGTAAAGCCTGCTGATCTGGTTAACCGGATTCAGGGTTCTTTGGATGAGATCAAAGAATTGAAGCGGCTCATTGAAGTGTATAAGTCCAAGGAAGCTGCCGGTGAAGTGGACCGATTCCTGTTCGGCGCACGAAATGTGTCCGGCATTAAGGTTTTGACGGTCACCGTGCCTGATGCTGACGCAAACAAGCTGCGCCAGATGGGTGATATGCTTCGGGATAAAGATCCGGATGTGGCTGCTGTGTTGGCCTCCTGCTGCGGAGATAAGCTGACTTTCCTGGCTGTGTGCGGTAAGAATGCCATAGCTAAGGGTGTTAAAGCCGGCGATCTGGTTAAACAAGTGTGCACCTGCTGCGGCGGCAGCGGCGGAGGAAAGCCGGATTCTGCTATGGGCGGCGGCAAGGACGTAACTCTTCTAGACAATGCTTTGGCAACTGTTGATGATTTTGTTGCTTTAAAAGTTAACGGCTAAATGTAAACGCCGCCAAGAGCACCTTGGCGGCGTTTCTTTTCGGAGGTTTTCTATGCGAAAACTTGTCTGTATTTCCATAGGTTTTGGCTCAGCCTGTGCTTTGGCTGCCTATTTGAACCCAAATGATTTTTGGGTATATGGCTTGATCTTTTTTGGCTTGTCAGTAGGTACATTTATTGCTTCTAAATATGGAAAACTACTTCGGGTTGTTGCATTTATACTTGTAGGATTAACGCTGGGTACGTTCTGGTTCTGCGCTTATGATGCTCTATATCTGAATTCTTCCAGAGATTTGGACGGCAAGTCGTTATTGACGACATTTACATTGTCTGATTACTGTAAAGATAGCAAATACGGTATTAGCACAATGGGTGAATTTTACCATGAGGGAAGAACCTACCGTGTACTGATTTTCCTGAACAATTCTGCTGCGCATAAACCGGGTGATCAAATTACCGGATATTTTCGGTTTCGTTTTACATCACTTGGCGGAGAAAAAGAGCCAAATTACCGTCAGGGTGACGGAGTCTTTCTGTTCGCGTCGCAAATTGGGCGTTACACCTTGGATAAGTGCCAGAAGATACCCATTCGTTATTACGGAGCACATCTGCGACACGTGATCGGGCAGAGGATCGATGAACTGTTTCCTGATGATGCCGCTGCGTTTTCCAAAGCTTTGTTGCTGGGTGACCGCTCTGATCTGGATTATGAGACAACCACGAATTTTAAGCTAAGCGGCATCAGCCACATTGTTGCGGTTTCCGGACTGCACGTGTCTATCGTATATGCATTTGTATATCTGCTTTCCGGAAGACGCAGGTGGCTGCTTCTATTGTTGGGAATTCCTTCGCTGCTGCTCTTTTCTTCCATTGCCGGTTTTACACCGTCTGTAACCAGAGCCTGCATTATGCAGGGTATGATGATTTTGGCAATGGTTTGCAACCGGGAATACGATCCACCCACGGCCTTAGGGCTTTCTGCGCTTATCATGCTTGCGCTGAATCCGATGGTGATCACTTCGGTGAGTTTCCAGTTGAGCGTTTGCTGCATGATCGGTATTTTCCTGTTTTACAATCGAATTCACGGATGGCTCCTAAACCAAAGAATTATGGGAAGCGTAAAGGGAAAAGGAATTGTTCCGCGGTTAAAGCGGGGATTTGCTACATCTGTTTCCATTAGCCTCAGCGCAACAATACTGACAACCCCGTTGGTTGCTTACTATTTTGGTGCGGTCAGCTTAGTTGGTGTATTGACAAATGCAGCAGCAGTCTGGATGGTTGCATATATTTTTTATGGAGTGGCAGTGACCTGTGCGTTTAGTTTGATTGGCGGTGTGTTGGTTAACGCGATCTCTTGGGTTACTACGGTTTCAATTCGAATACTGTTGGAAATTTCTGGGTTTTTCGCAGATTTTCCATTCGCGGCGGTATATACCAAGAGCGTGTACGTTGTTTTGTGGCTCATTTTTGCCTATGCGATGATCGCCGTGTTTCTGTTGATGAGAAAGAAACGCGCGCTCTTGCTGGGCGGTTTGTTGACAGTATGTTTATGTGTCGCATTGCTGCTGTCGTGGATTGAACCCTTGCTCGGTGGGTGCCGGGTTACGGTGCTTGATGTTGGTCAGGGGCAAAGTATTCTGATCCAAAGTGATGGAAAGTCTTTTTTGGTTGATTGCGGCGGATACAGCGAAACAGCCAGTGCTGATGTGGCTGCGGAAACGCTGCTTAGTCAAGGTATCCATCACCTGGATGGCGTAATTGTCACGCACTACGATGATGATCACGCAGGGGGCGTATTGAATCTCCTTACCAGAATCTCTGCCGACCGTGTGTATTTGCCGAATATTGCTGATCATAATGGGTTGGGGAAAAAGATCCTTGATCAGGCCGGTGATAATGTAGTTTTAGTTGAAGAGGATATTTCTCTTTCGTATTTATCGTCAAATTTGCAAATTTTTGGTCCGGAAACTTATGAATTAGGCAACGAAAGTAGTTTATGTGTCTTGTTCCGGCGAGAAAACTGTGATATACTGATCACAGGTGACCGAGGTGAATTGGGCGAGAATCTTTTAATGCAGCGCACAACGCTGCCAAAGCTTGATTTGCTGATTGCAGGACACCACGGTTCAGACGGTTCCACAAGCGATCGGCTGCTTGCCGCCACAGAGCCCGAATATGTATTCATTTCTGTGGGTGAAAATAACCGTTACGGCCATCCGTCAGATGAGCTTTTACAACGGTTAGAGGAGCATGGGTGCTTGATTCTTCGCACGGATTTGAATGGAACGATTGTGTACAGGGGGTGAAACTATGGATGACAAATATACTGCTGAGCGGGCATTGCAGGAATTGAAATCGGATATTCGCGGCAAGACGCCCCGCCGTTTGTATGTATTCTTTGGTGAGGAGCAGTTTTTGCTGAATCATTATCTGGGTATGCTGAAAAAACTGCTGATTGAATCTCTGACTGAGTCATTTAATTTCCATCGTTTCACTTCGGAAAATTTTGACGTGCAGGCCTTAGCCGATTCTGTGGAGAATTTGCCTATGATGGCCGAAAGTACCATGGTGCAGGTAGAAGATGTGGATTTTTATAAGCAGGATGAGTCTGCAAGAAATCGCATTACACAAATTCTATCCGATATTCCAGATTATTGCACCGTTGTGCTGATTTACAAGACGGTGGAATTAAAGCATGATAAACGGTATGCAAAGCTTTATGAGGCGTTTAAGTCCAATGCCACAGAAGTAGAATTTCCGAAGCAAAGTCAGCGGGATCTGGTCAGCTGGATTGGGCGGCATTTTGCTGCGGCTCAGAAGAAGATCGCACCGGAGTTATGTGCCTATTTGATCGATATTACAGATGGAACTATGACTTCCCTTGCCGGAGAGATATCCAAAATCAGTGCTTATTCCGGGGCGGAAATTGTCACCCGTTCGGATATCGATGCGGTGGTCGAGCCTGCGCTGGATGCCGTCGTGTACGATATGACCAATCTTCTTGGTAAGGGCGACTATGGTGCAGCTATGGTTTGCTTGCAAAAGCTCTTAAAGATGCAGGAAGAACCCATTAAGCTACTGGGTGCTATCGGCGGGCATTTTCGAAATCTTGCCGCAGCCAGAGTCCTTCTGGACAACGGTAAAGGCGCTTCTGAGCTGATGAAGCTGCGGGGACTTCGGGATTTTGCGGCGAGAAAGACCATGGAATCTGCCAAACTATTTTCTCAGAATTTTTGTCAACAAGCAACGGAGCTAATTGTGCAGACCGATTATGCCATGAAAACTTCTTTTGATGACAAGGACCGCTTGTTGGAACTTTTAATTTTGCAGTTGGGGCAGGTGTCCCGAAATGCTTAAAATAAAGGAGGCCATCGTGGTTGAAGGCCGCTACGATAAAAACACCCTTTCTCAGATCGTTGATACAACGATCCTGACCACGGACGGCTTTGGAATTTTTAACAAAAAAGACCAGCTGACGCTTCTTCGCCGTGTGGCTGAAAAGCGTGGTCTTATCGTGCTGACAGATTCAGACGGAGCGGGTTTTTTGATTCGTAATCACTTAAAAAGCTGCATTGACCCGCAATATTTGAAACATGCATATATTCCGGATATCCCTGGGAAGGAGCGGCGTAAGGCAGCTGCCGGCAAGGAAGGAAAGCTTGGCGTGGAAGGCATGACGCCGGAGGTCATTGTGACGGCGCTGCGCAGTGCAGGGGCGACGATAGAGGGCGAGACTGGTGTAACCTCCGGTAAAATTACAAAGCAGGACATGATGACTCTGGGGCTCTCCGGCGGTGCCGGCAGTGCCCAAAGACGCAGAATGCTCATGAAGGCGCTTTCTTTTCCGGAGCATATGAGCGCCAATGCTCTGTTGCAGGCGCTGAATTTGCTGTATACCTTTGATGAACTGAAAGAGTTGGTGGAGAAACTTTAATATCCGCCGGAGTGAAGAATATGGTTGATATTTCTGTGAAAAACTTAACAAAATTCTTTGTCATCGGCGAGAACCTGCTGGAAGACCTTTCGTTTGACATTCAGGAAGGGGAGCGGGTTGCTGTCTTAGGACGTAACGGCTGCGGTAAGACCACTCTTTTGCGGATTTTGACCGGCCAGATGGATTTTGACAGCGGTGAAGTATTTGTAAATCCAAATAAGCGTATTGGTCTGATCTCTCAGATCCCTGTATTTCCGGACGGTTACACAGTGGAAGATGTAATGCGCTCTGCGTATTCCGGGATCATGAAGATCAAAGGAAAAATGGAAGAGCTTGAACGGCAAATGGCTGCCGGAGGTACACTGGAACAGCTCAATGATTACGATAACCTGGCAAATCGTTTTCAGCTTGGCGGTGGCTATGAGATGGATGTGGAAGTGGACAAGGTCTGTAACGGTCTCGGTATCACTGCGCAGCAACGTATTCAGGCCTTTGACAGCTTGTCCGGCGGGGAAAAGACCCGGGTGAACCTTGCCCGTCTGCTGTTGGAAAAGACGGATATTCTTCTTCTGGATGAACCAACGAACCATTTGGATCTTCGCAGTGTTGAGTGGTTGGAAGATTATATTAACGCCTTTAAAGGAACGGTGTTGGTCATATCCCACGACCGTTATTTCCTAGACAGGGTCGCTCAGCGGGTCATTGAGATCAGCGATGGTCATGCGGAGTTTTATTCCGGTAATTATTCGTTCTACATCGATGAAAAGCAGCGGCGCTTTGACCTGCAAATGAAGCAGTACGAGCAGGAGCAGGCGAAACTAAAACAGCTGGGCTACACCGTAGAGCGTATGAAGGGCTGGGGCATCAACAACCGCACCCTTTACCGCAGAGCCATGTCCATTCAGCATCGGATGGAACGAATCAAAAAGACGGAAAAACCCAAAACGGAAAAGTCCATGAAAGCCACATTCCACGAACAGGAATTTTCCGGTGATGTGGTCTTCAAAATAAAAAATGTATCCAAGTCCTTTGGTGACCGCACCTTGTTTTCTGATGTTAATTTACAGGTACAGGGCGGAGAACGGATCGCAATTTTGGGTGACAACGGCACGGGCAAGACAACGTTTTTACAGTGCCTGCTGGATATGGAGGACTGCAACGGTAAGATTCAATTTGGCCCTACGGTCAAAGCTGGGTATCTACCTCAGATTGTACGTTTCTCCCATCCGGAACGGACACTTTACGACACGATGCTCTATGAGAAGAATTGCTCCCCGCAGACTGCCCGTGACCGTCTGGGCGCTTTTCTCTTTCAAGGTGAAAATGTGTTCAAAACCGTTGGAAGCCTGTCTGGCGGCGAGCAGAGCCGCCTTAGGCTGTGTATGCTGATGGATGAAAAGATCAACCTGCTGATTCTAGACGAGCCCACCAACCACTTGGATATCACTTCTCGGGAATGGATTGAGGCGGCAATCGAAGAATTTGACGGAACGCTTATTTTTGTTTCCCACGACCGTTATTTTATCGAAAAATTTGCGGAGCGGATCTGGCTGCTGAAAGAGGGCAATATTCGGGATTTTCCGTGCGGCTATGGAAAGTTTCGCTCAATCATGGAGCATGAGGCTCAATTTAAGATTGCGCCAGTTGCCCCGTTGATCAAAAAGGAGAAGCCCAAGGGTGGAGCAAAAGAATTGGACAAATTGGTTCGCCGTTTGGAACGGGAAATTGAAAGGGTTGAGCAGCGCATATCTGAGTTAGATCAGCAGATGGATGCTGCGGCTGCGGATTATCAGGAATTGACCCGGGTTTTGGCGGAAAAGGAAAAAGAAGAAGCATTGCTTCTTGATTTAATGGAACAATGGGAACAGGCACAGGACAGCCTGTAATGAATATTAAAAAAAGAGGGTATATTATGAGTTCATGTAGTGGAAATTGCAGCAGTTGCAGCAGTTCGTCCTGCGGTGACCGAAAGGCGGAAAGCCTTCTGGCAGCACCCAATCCGAAATCCAGTATTAAGAAGGTCATTGCCGTAGTATCCGGTAAAGGCGGCGTGGGTAAATCCACTGTCACTAGTCAATTGGCTGTGACTATGGCAAACAAGGGTTATCGGGTAGGTATTCTGGATGCGGATATTACCGGCCCGTCCATTCCTACGGCTTTTGGAGTGGATGAGTGTCAGGGTGCATCGGAAGAAGGATTGTATCCTGCGCTGAGCAGCAAGGGGATACAGATCATGTCCATCAATTTACTGCTGGACAATGCCACTGACCCAGTGGTTTGGCGCGGTCCGGTGATTGCCGGGGCTGTCAAGCAGTTCTGGACAGATGTGATTTGGGAAGATGTGGATTACCTGTTCGTGGATATGCCTCCCGGAACCGGTGATGTGCCGCTGACTGTATTTCAGAGTCTTCCTGTTAACGGCATAGTGATCGTTACCAGCCCGCAGGATCTGGTTTCTATGATTGTTACAAAGGCGCTAAATATGGCGAATATGATGCATATTCCTGTGTTGGGCTTTGTGGAGAATTACAGTTATCTGGTTTGCCCGGATTGCGGCAAGAAGATGAATGTTTTTGGTGAAAGCAAGCTTGATGCGGTTGCAGCTGAGTACGGCCTGCCTGTGCTGGCAAGGTTACCGATCGATCCGAATGTGGCAGCTGCCTTTGACGGCGGAAAAATCGAAAACCTGGATACGCATGAATTGGATGGTGCGGCTGAGGTTATTGAAAAGGCGTAAAATAAGAGGGGCAGCGAAAGCTGCACCGCTTATTTTATGAATCAAAGAGCCCTAGCTTAATCTTCCATTTCAGAATTCGAAGGACGGAATCGTTAATGATTTGCTCCGAAATTCTGTTATCAAGAACGGCTTGCAACACGGCATTATACTGGGTGTTAAAATCTGTGACGCACAGCAGGTCATTTCCGGCCAAAACCGCTAAAACAGCAGATTCTTCCACACCGTAGTTATCTGTAATTGCATTCATATACAGGTCGTCTGTGACGATGACACCGTCAAAGTTCATCGTATTACGCAAATACTGGTGCACAGCAGGGGATAAGGTTGCAGGAAAATGGGGGTCTATGGCATTGATATATATATGGCTGACCATAATGGCGTCGCAACCTGCCTCAATTGCCATTTTAAATGGAACGAGGTCGGCATTTTCCAGCACAGAAAGGGGTCTGTTGTCGGTGGCTATGGCGATATGGGTGTCTGTGTTATTGCCGTATCCCGGAAAATGCTTCAAGACGTTTCCTATATGGTTGTTTTTACCTATTTCGATGACGCATTTAACAAACTCGCCGGTGATAGTTGGACTTTCGCCAAGTGAACGATCATACATGAAGGCACTTGGGTCAGTGGTGATATCGCAGACCGGTGCGAAATTTACATTGATTCCCAACGATGTCAGAAGCTGAGCTTTTTCACATTCTGTCAGTCTGATCTGTGCCAAACCGCCTGATTTATATAGAACACGGGAAGAAGGGAAGGGTGTATTTCGAAACGACGGGTACATACTTATGCGGTTTACTTTGCCGCCTTCTTCATCAACAGCGATAAACATGGGTATGTTTGATGAATTCTGGTAGTTTTGCAGCATTACCCGGACCGTATCCGGTGTTTCGTCTTCAAAATCGGGTGCAAACAGAATGTAACCACCCAGATTATACCGGTTGATGTTGGCAAGAGCATCATTTTGAGGGTGACGCGCGATGAACATTTGCCCAATTTTTTCTTCCAATGTAAGGGATGAAAGTATTTCTTTTGCTTGTTCTGAAATTGGGTCATCCGGCGCTTGATTTGCGGCACTTGTGCTGCAACCGGTCAACAGGATTATAATGAGTATTATAACAAAGAATTGCTTCATGCCATCACCTCCATTCCAGTATACCACAGCTTGCAGAAAAAATAAATCACCCACTTACAAAAGTAAATGGGTGAATGTATTAAAGAATGTGCCCGATAATGTACCACAGAACCAGCAATACAAGCAGCATCGGGATATATGCGGGCAGCGCGCTGACACCAATAAATATGGAAACAATGCCGAACTCATTGAGCGCAAGGATCATGCCTGCCATTAAAAGCGCAGTTAGCATAGCCTTGCTGAGCATTTTTCCCACAATATTGGCAAAGAAAAATGTGTACAGGAAGGCAATCAGCGGATTTACGGTAGTCAGCAATGCGCCAACAAGGAATTTCAGTGCGCCAACTGCCAGCATCACAACCAGAAGTCCCAAAAGGATCACCGGCGCCCAGGTAAGCAGACCCTCAGGCAGATATGCGCGCAAAATGGCATTAAATACTGCAAATAATACCATCGCCAATGCGATACTGAAACACCGGCTGAGCAGCCAAGTGAAAAGTTTTTTCCCTTTTGGAAGCCAGTTGTTCACCAGATTCGCCAGGAACGCAAGAATCACCGCATTTAAAAGCTCGTTGCACAGCACCACGTAATCCGCGCCGGGGATATGAAACAGAGTCAGATAGTCGCCGTCAATTGAAACAAATGGCAGGGGAGAGATCAGAAACTGCAAATCAAATCCATAGCTGTGAATCACCACTGTAACAGCATAAATAAATAAAATGCCGATTACAGCGGAAATACTTTGATTCAAAACGGACTTCTTGCCGAAAAGCAATCTGCCCAGCGCACCAATTACCAGAAACGCGCCAAGCAAAATCAATGCGCCCTGTAAAACGGTTTCTATCGGAAAGTCCTTAGGGAAGAGAGATTGGATTTTTTGAAACAATGCGTCCATATGCAACCTCCTGTTGATAGGAAAACAGCCGCCAAAATTGGCGGCTGTATATGTGTAAGAGAATACTCTTATTTCAGCTCAGCGTCAGCGCCGGCTTCTTTCAGCTCGGCAACCATCTTCTCAGCATCTTCCTTGGAGACAGCTTCCTTCAAGGTCTTGGGGCAGTTGTCAACCAGATCCTTAGCGTCCTTCAGACCCAGGCCGGTAGCGGCACGGACAACCTTGATAACATTCAGCTTGGAAGCGCCAGCGTTCTTCAGGATAACATCGA
>JAZNFY010000020.1:0-27136 GCA_045589195.1 Faecousia sp.
CAAGCCCGTACTTCCCGAGGGCGAAACTGACCCCAAGAAAGTTCTGCATATCGATGTGGATGGTGTGCCCTATGAGGTTTACTCCTATACTTATGCTGATCCTATCGAGTCCGGCGAAAAGAGTGAATACAGCCTGAAGCAGTTCTTCTTCGACAAGGAAACCACGAACGAAGATGCTGAGGCTGCCGGTGAGCAGTACACCATCCTGGTATTGGCTCAGGCGATCCAGGCAGATGGCTTCAAGCCCGAGGCAAGCACGCTGAGCGCTGATCCTACCGTCTATGCCACAAATGCCCTGAACGAGGGCTTCGGTGAGCCCACTGCAAAGACTGTAGATACCACCGACGGTGATACCGTGAATGTTGAAGCATGGTTTGACGGAGTATTTGCCGAGTACAAGAAAACTCTTTCAGATGAGTGGGATGGCACGGCTGACACCACCTGGTATAACGACACCGACACCGAGTTCGCAATCACCACGGCAGAGCAGCTGGCCGGTCTGGCAGAGCTTGTTGACGGCGGTAATAACTTCGCAGGCAAGACGATTAAGCTCGGTGCTGATGTCGACCTGTATGTGATGGGTGACAACGGTGAGCCTGTCAGCTTCAATCCGATCGGTGACAAGTCTGCGTTCGCGGGTACCTTTGATGGTCAGGGCCACGCAATTGAAAATATGTATCAGAGCGGTTGGGCCTTTGGCTATCAATGGGGGGCCTACGGTTCTATCGGTCTGTTCGGTGAGTTGGAGAGCGCCACTATCAAGAATCTAACCATCAGCGGTGCTGAGGCACAGATTGAAGGCGGTGACATTGGCGGTATCACCGGTAGCGCGACCGGTACCTGTGTCTTTGAGAATATTATCATCGAAGACAGCAATTTCGGCACCTATAATAACGGTATCGGCGGTATCATTGGTTGGTCCGGCGCGGGTAATTATACCTTTAAGAACATCACCCTCGCTGAGGATACGGTTCTCGGCGGTCTGTGGGGCTCCTTTGATAGCTCCATCGGCGGTGTTGTGGGTCAGGGCGAGCCCGGTGCGACCTACAATTTCGAGAATGTAGATATTGCTTGCCGTATTGATGGTTATAATGACTGTACTGCATCTTACGACTATTACAACTACCGTATGTGCGGTATGATCATCGGTCGTCTGGAAGAAACCACTCAGATCGACGGCGTAAATTATCCCGATACAAGCAAGTACAACATTACTTGCAACAATGTTACCGTTACCTACGGTGATTGGGCAAACTACCACTACTGCGAGCCTACGCCTGCTAATATGAATGGTGGACGCGGTATGCGTGTTGAGCCCGGTTATTCTTATGGTGGCCTTCCTGAGGATTATGACCACAGCCAATGCGTAGATAATCATATGAATCTGATCCCGTTCGACCAGATCCTTGGCGGTGACCAGATTGGTGTTAAGGGTCTGCCTTCCTATGACGGCGTAACCGTTGTTTACAATAACAAATAAGTCTGTTTTGTTCATAAAAAAGCCACCCAACTCCCTTCGGGGAGTTGGGCGGCGATCAAAGGGCATCGGCTACGGTGCCTTTTGATTGCTGAAAATAGATAAGGAGCTTAGCAATGAAATCTGAAACGCAAACCTATTCTGACTTATGCATATGTTGCGGTGAACCCGTTCCGGAAGGCCGTATGGTTTGCCTTGCCTGCGAAACAAACAGCAACATGATTGCTTCCAGCAAACATCTTCAGCCCCTGAAAGGCACTAGAAAAATATTGGGCCTTAAAAAGGAGAACATAGATGAACCCCGAGACTGATCCCGTTATTAGCATGTTATTTGCGGTCGTTATCGCTTTTTTTATTATTTCATTGTTTGTTGCACTTGTTGTGAGGATCAAGGGATTTATCTGGGAGTTGGATAGCATCAATCGTGAAATCGGTCGCACATCGGGCGAGGAACAAAGGTACTGGAAGCGGCAAAAACGCCGTCTTTGGCTATCGCTTCTGCCGTTCTACCGCAGGTAAACCCGGCAATATGACAGTTTCGCTGAAAGGAGGACACCCTATGAAATCAAAATCCAGATTGCTTCTGATTGCCCTGGCGGCGATTCTGGTGACGGTTCTGACTCAGCCAACTCTGGCTCACTACACTGCTGTCGGAAAGACCACCAATGTGGTGACCTCCGGTGGTATTGAACTGAAAATTCATGAAAAAACTGCCGATGGATCGGATTTTCCTGCTGAGGGCGTGTACATCATCCCCGGCGATATCGTATCCAAGCAGGTGTCCGTTGAGAATGTGTGTGGGCATCCTTTCTATTTGCGGGTGAAGCTGGTCAGCGGCTCCACCAAAGAAACCCTCAGCGCAGAGGACTGCTTGAAAATGGACATCAATACAAATGATTGGACCTATCTGGATGGTTTTTATTATTTCAACCGCATCCTTCAGCCCGGTGAAGTCACCCCTGCTCTGTTTACTCAGGTGGAGATTGTAGGAAGCAAGGTCGATCAGACCCATATTGGTTCCACATTAAGCCTGACCGGCAATGCCTACGCGGTCCAGAGTGAAAATAACCCGGTAGATCATCCCTGGGATGCTTCCGGTTGGCCTGCGGAATAAGGGGGTGCGGATATGAAGAGATTATTTGTGATTCTCTGTGTTTGCGTACTCCTTCTGTTTTGTGTCATGCCCGTTTTTGCGGCAGATGGAAATGTGACCTACAGTGGTGATGCCGGAAGGTTTATCTTCGCTCCCGGGAGCTCCTATTCTCCCACAGACTTGTTCCCCAACTTCAAGAATGTAATGCCGGGTGACAGCATCACGCAACCTATTACCGTAAAGAATGATACCTCTAACAAGGTCAAGGTAAAGATCTATGTCCGTTCGTTGGGGGCCCATGAAGACAGTATGGAATTTCTGTCTAAGCTGCACCTTCGGGTGGAAAAAAGCGAAAATAACACCATGGCCTACATGTTTGATGCGGCTGCTCACGAAACGGCACAGCTGACAGAGTGGGTGTGTTTGGGAACACTTTACTCCGGCGGGAAGGTGAATCTGGATGTGATATTGGATGTTCCGGTGGAACTGGATAATGCATACCAGCAGCAGATTGGCTATCTGGATTGGGAGTTTATGATCGAAGAATATGAAATTGAACCGACCGATCCGGAACCACCGAAAACCGGTGATGATTTTGAAATTTGGCGCTGGCTTGCACTGGTGATCATCTGTTTCTGCTCTTTGATAATTTTGGTTCTGGCATGGAAGCGGGGAGACAAAAAGAAATAATAGGATTACGAAAGGAGGCGTTAAGCCTTGCATAAGAAAAAATGGCGTAAGGCGGCGCTCGCCCTTTCAGCCTGCTTATTTGTGCTTTGGTGGGCACTGGGGACCGGTGCTACCCTGGCGTGGTTCAGCGATACCGACACGGTCAGAAATACATTCCAGATCGGACTGTTGAAGCTGGATGTATCCTACAAAAATGACATTGTAACAGAATACAACCCCTTGGAGGGAAGCACTGAGGTGTTCTATGATGAGGCGTTGTATGAGCCGGGTTATACGCAGGTGGTGTACTTAAAGATCGAAAACAAAGGTGATGTGGCTTTCGATTACAAGCTTTCTGTGATGGTCGATGATGTAACAACTGTGACGGGCGTTTTGGGTAATGAGATTTATTTGCCCAATTATCTGCGCTTTGGCGCTGTATTCGCGGAATCAGAGGATACGCTGAAAGCAGCAGTGGCAGATCGTTTGGTGGCACGGGATCAAGCGAAGGAACAGCCGTTAGGCACATGGAGCAAGAAATCGGATTATACATTTGAGGCAAATGAAGCGCCTCACTATGCTGCGTTGATCGTTTATATGCCGGAGGAGGTAGGCAACGCTGCCAATTACCGTGGTGCAACTGCTCCGCAGGTCGTGCTTGGTGTTTCAATAAAGGCGCAGCAGGCCGGAACGATGAATTGACGAAGAAAGGAGACATGCACCATGCGGATTAAGACGTTGTTTCGCGTTCCAGATGGAGAAAAAGTAACAGAAAAAGCACTTCGCAAGGTGCTGATCTCTTCGATATGCAGCATTCTGTTGTGCATGACCTGCCTGGTCAGCACAACTTGGGCATGGTTTACTGTGAGTATTGAGAATATTGGAAATGAGATCATAATCGGAACGCCAGAGATCAAACTCACTGTTGCAGGTTCTGAGTATGTTTCCGGAACGAAAGTGTCTGATCCGGACATTGCTTTGAGCATGGTACATGCGAATACAACCGATGTCTTTGATAAAAAAAGCACTCTGTATGTAACATTGTGGGTTCAAAGTGACGCCGGGACAATAACTGTATACACAACGCTTAATGAGGCCAATAATTACAGTTCTGTGATCAATATCAGCAATAGCACAGAAAAACCTTGCAGCTTTAGCTGGATGGTATCTTGGTTTGCACCGGTTAATGCTGTTGCATTGACTGACAATACGATCATTCTGGATGCGGAGGAGCTTACAAAGTTGCTCATATAGGTTGCAACGTGTGAGGAAGCCGCTTTGCCGGCGACGAAGATGCCGGGCACTACAACAGGATACCGGCACCAAAAAAGAGGAGGCTTTTGCCTCCTCTTTTTGGTGCTGAGCAATCCAACCGATTTGGGTTATGAACCAAGTCTTTGCGGGCACCTGCAAATTTTTCTGGATTTTTCCGTGCGCTCCCTTTATAATAAATTTGAAAGAAAAGAATATTTCCTTTTTTTGAAGTTGTGTTTACGGTTGGAAAGGAGAAGAAAAATGGCAGATGTTTTTGACTTGATCGTAATCGGCGGTGGCCCCGGCGGATATTTGGCAGCTGAACGGGCGGCGCATGAGGGCTTGAAGACCCTGCTTTTTGAAAAACGCGCTCTGGGCGGCGTGTGCCTGAACGAGGGCTGTATCCCATCCAAGGCGCTTTTGAATTCTGCCAAGCATTATGACCATGCTCTCCATGGCGGTGTTTACGGCGTCACCTGCGCTGACGTAAAGTATGATCAAAGTGTTGCCGTTGCCCGGAAAAACAAGGTGGTTCGCACCCTGGTGGCAGGCGTCAAGGGAAAAATGAAGGAAAAGGGCGTTACTGTTGTGATGCAGGAGGCCAAAATCAAGGGAAAGGATGCCCGGGGCTTTTCTTTGGAGGCTGGCAGTGAGATTTATTACGGCAAGCGGCTGATCATTGCAGCCGGTTCTTCCGCGGTTGTTCCTCCTATTCCCGGTGTCCGGGAAAATGTGGGCAGCTTTGTGCTGACGAATCGGGAAATCCTTGATTTAACCGAAGTGCCCGAAAAACTTACAGTTATCGGCGGCGGTGTGATTGGACTGGAAATGGCCGCTTATTACAACACCGTGGGCGCCAAGGTGACCGTGGTGGAAATGCTGGATAAGATTGCCGGCCCCACGGATGCGGAAATCAGTAAGCTGCTGCAAAAGGATTTGGAGAAAAAGGGCATTACGTTCCTGCTGGGGCATAAGTGCTTGTCCGTAGAACCGGGCACGGTTTACGCGGAGACTCCCAAGGGCGAGAAGATCTCCATTGCTGCGGATAAGGTGCTGCTGTCCATC
Source organism: Faecousia sp. (assembly GCA_045589195.1). Classification (GTDB taxonomy): domain Bacteria; phylum Bacillota; class Clostridia; order Oscillospirales; family Oscillospiraceae; genus Faecousia. The sequence continues at coordinate 5,559 of JAZNFY010000020.1, forward strand.
GGCCGCCGCGCCAATACGCAGCATCTGGGGCTTGAAAATATTGGCGTGGAAGTAGCCAAAACCGGTATTACTACGGATCTTTGCTGCCGCACCAATGTGCCGGATGTTTATGCCATCGGTGACGTAAACGGTCATCATATGCTGGCGCATACCGCATATCGGGAAGCGGAAGTGGCGGTGAATCATATTCTGGGCAAGCAGGATATGATGCGTTATCATGCCAACCCCTCCGTGATTTATACCCAGCCGGAGCTGGCCTCCGTGGGCAAGACCGAGGAGGAGTGTAAGCACAAGGGCATCCAATATGAGGTGCAGAAGCTGTCCATGCGTTACGCGGGCAGATTTGTGGCAGAAAATGAAGGCGCAGACGGTCTGTGTAAGATTCTGGTCGATCAGAAAAAGCGCAACATTATCGGCGTGCACATAATCGGTGCTTACACCGGTGAAATGATCTGGGGCGCGGCGGAAATGTTGGAGATGCAGCTGCGGGTTGAAGATGCCCGGCAGATCATCTTCCCCCATCCCACGGTCAGCGAAATCATTCGCGAGGTGCTCTGGGAGTTCCCGGACTAACTTTAAAAGGAGTGAGAAAACTGGAAACTCTGGCTGAAAAATTAACCAAAGAACATCGGTTTATGCTGGAAAAACTAGCGGGTTTTTTGCCGGAGCGCATTTTTGATGCACATGCTCATTTTTATAATACTCAAATCCAACCGGAAACGGAAAATATCAACGAGCAGTACGGAACGGCGGATATTGAGCGGTTTATGGAAGAAACCAAGGCGTTATACGGTGATCGGGAAGTGCAGGTGATGATGCTTCCATGGCCCAGCGAAAAGCTGTGGGATCAAAATCTGCGCGCGCAGGTGACCGCCTGGCTGGCAGAGGAATTGGAGAAAGCTCCAGGCTCGGCGGCGGAGGTATATGTGCTGCCTACGGATACGGTGGAGGATATTGAAAAACTGCTGATTCATCCCCGTTTTCGCGGTTTTAAGTGTTATTACTCCACGTCCAGGGGTGAAGGCGGCGGTGAAAGCAATATCCGGGATTTTCTTCCGGAAAGTGCCTGGCAGGTAGCAGACCGGCGTGGTTACAGCATCACTTTGCATATGATGAAAAAGCTGTCGCCGGCTGACCCGGAGAATCTTTCGTACATTTCGGAGATGACCCGGAAATATCCTAACGCGAAGCTGATCTTAGCCCATTGCGGACGGGGCTTTGCTGCGTGGACGATTCTGGAAACAGCGCGAAAGCTCAAAGGAATTTCTAATATTTACTATGATTTGGCGGCGGTTTCCGAGCCGGCTCAGATGTTTGAGGTGATTCGCCAGGCAGGGGCAGACCATGTGCTCTGGGGAACGGATTATCCCCTCAGCCAGCTGCATATGCGCCCCTTTTCCTGCGGCGATACATTCTTCTGGCTGAGCAAAAAATCGTATCCTTCCATGCCCTGCGGCATGCTGGGAATCGAGTCGCTGTTTGCCTTTTATCAGGCGGCGCAGATGCTGGAACTGAGTCGGGAGGATGTGGAAAATATCTTCTTTTTTAACGCAAAAAGGCTGTTTCAGCTGGAAAATTGAATCCGGTAACGAAGAAAGGTTGCACTGACTTGTGCAACCTTTCTTTTTTTTATGGGCAGGTGTGAAAAGAAAATTATGGACGGAGGGAAAAGATTGGCAGATTTTGTGGTTTGTTTAGATCCCGGGCATGACAGTGAATTTTATAATCCGTCTCCGGTGAACGGGAAGTATTTCGAAGGGGAAAGAATGTGGGCGCTGGCAAGGATTTTGTCGGAAAAGCTGCGAAGCCGGGGAATTGGAGTGCGCGTTACCAAGGATCGGGTGAATCAGGTGATTTCTTTGACGGACCGGGGAAAGATGTCCGCCGGGGCGGATCTTTTTGTGAGTCTGCATTCCAATGCGGCGGCTACGGAAGGGCCGGACTGGGTGGTTATCATGCATCAGGTAAAAAATGACGGTGATGCAGATGAAAAGAGTAAGTCTTTTGCAGAGGCAATTGGTCCGGCGGTGGGAGAAGTGATGGGCGTATCCTGTGAGCTCCGGGGGGAGAAATCTTCGAAGGATCGGGATGGGGACGGCTATCCGGATGATTATTACGGGGTTTTGCGGGGTGCTTCTTCGGTGGGAACGCCTGGGGTGATCATTGAGCACGGGTTTCATATCAATCCCCGGTGCGCTGATTGGCTGCTTCATGAGGTCAATCTGGAAAAGCTGGCCCAGCGGGAGGCGGAAGTGATCGAAGCATGGCTTCGGGCGGAAAGGCCGGAGGTGTGGTACCGGGTTCGCAAGAATTGGCAGGATGCTGCGGGGCAGCTGGGTGCGTTCAGAAGCTTTGCCTATGCTGTTGCGGCCTGTCCGGCTGGGTATTATGTGTTTGATGAAAAGGGGAATGCTCTTTATCCGCAAATGCAGCCCTTGGAGGCGTTTATTCGGCAGGTACAGGGCGCCATCGGTGTAAAAGCAGATGGGAAGGCGGGCACGGAGACCTTGGGGAAGACGCCCACTGTGTCCCGGTGGAAAAATCGGAAGCACCCGGTGGTGGAGGTGCTGCAAAAGCGGTTTTGGGACTTGGGATATACTCAGGTGGGCGAAGCGGACGGAGTGGCCGGGCCGAAATTTGACAAAGCGGTAAGGGAATACCAAAAGGATCATGGCTGCACTGTGGATGGTAAGATTACCGGGGGCAAGCGGACCTGGAAAACGCTGTTGGGCATGAGATAGGGGGGAAGAAAATGGACATGGTGATCTCTTTGGTCGGCGGGTCATTGGGCGCGGCGGCGGTTTCCGGTACATTTGCGCTGGTGCAGTACCTCATCGGGCGGAAGGATGCCCAAAACGGCCGGGCGAATGTGCAGGAAAAGGCGCTTCGGTATTTGATGCTGTACATTATTCAGGAGCGAGCCAAGCAGCACATTCGGGAAGGGAGAATTTCTCTGGATGACCGGAGGTCGCTGCACCATTGGCACGCGTTATATCACAGTGGATTGGGCGGAAACGGAGACGCAGATGCGCTGATGCGGCAGGTAGATGCCCTTTCTTTGGACACAGAGGCATTTTAAGGAGGGAAGATTTTGGAATTCAGGAAAAATTTAGCGGCGCTCATTAAGGTCAAGACTATTGTTACCATGGCGGTGATGACGGTGTTCGCGGTTATGGCGCTGCAAGGGAGAATTTCTTCGGACAATGTGATGATCATTGTTTCCAGTGTGATATCCTTCTATTTCGGAACGGTTTACGAAAAGAACAGCTAGGGTAAATTCTGAGAAATTCGGGATAATGCTTGAAATCGAAATGCAGAAAGAGTATAATACTAGATACTAAACGGAGGGTGAAGTAAGGTATGATGAAACGTATCGCGCTGATTGTCATGTGTATCATGCTGACAGCTACGGTAATCGTAACAGGTGTTGTCGTTCATAAGGTGACGCCAATTCTCGGTGTGCTGATTACCGGATTTGGTGATATGCAGAATCAAGATAATAATGCTTCTGTGGGATCTTCTGACCCGTCCGATCCGTCCAGCGGGCCCACTCAGCCGCCCCATGAGCACAATTACTCTAAATTGGAGAAAAATAAAAGCGCCAAGTGTACAGAGCCGGGTGTGAAGATTTACAGCTGTGAATGCGGTGACAAAAAGCTTCAAACCATACCGGCCTACGGGCATTCCTACGGCGCGTGGAAAGTGATAGCGGTTACCTGCGAGCAAGACGGTTACACGAAGCGCACCTGTGGTATTTGCGGCGATGTGGAAAAGAAGGACACGGTGGAAAAACTGGGTCACGATTTCCTGCTTGAAAAAGTTACCGAGCCGAACTGTGAAGCTCCGGGCATGGAGGAATATTCGTGCCAGCGGGCAGACTGTGACGAAGTGAAGATTGAGATTGTGGCAGAGCCTTTGGGGCATAACTGGATTCAGGGAAGCACGTATCCGCCCAGCTGCGCTGAGGAAGGGTATACAGAGTATACCTGCGACAAGGAAGGTTGCCCCACGGTTGTGAAGCGGGACGACATTCAGCCAAAATTGGAGCATAATTATGGGCCGTGGGAAGTAGTGACCGAGCCGCAGGCCGGCATTCCCGGTGTGCAAAAGCGGATTTGCGGTGACTGTTTCCATGAAGATGAGCAGCAGATTCCCTTAGGGATTTTGGAGACCGGGGGAATTGTCAGAAGCGAAGAGGCTGATGCCTGTTACTTTACCGTGAATGTGGGCAGCAAAAACAGCGCCGGTGAAGAGATTGTGGTATATACCTATCACATTACCGATCACAGCATGCTGATGGAAAGTACGGATATTACGTATGATGCAGATGAGGGATTGGGTGTTCATTTCATTAGCGCTACCGGGGAGAAGAGCTATCGGTTACCGGTGGGCGATTATGATTTGGAGCTGGATATTGCGGGCGACCGGGTGGGAAGTGATCCGGGCGACGGCAGTGACAGCACGGGAGAATCAAATCCGACCGAAAGCGGCAATGACGAATAAAACAGGAAACGGGTGTACCGAGAGGTACACCCGTTTTTTAGAATTTAGATAGTAAGGTATTAATGCCCGGGGAGAGCACGGCGTCGGTGTTCTCGCCGAAAAGGGTTTGGAAGAGGGCATATTCCGTCATGCTGCCGTGGGGAACTGCCCAAGCGCCGGCATCGGTGCCCGGGGCCAAAAGTCCGCCCATGGCGGTAAATTCCGTCACATTTTCCAAGGCGTTTTCCAAGATAGCAGTGACGGCGGCTTCGGGATAGCGTCCGGTGCCACGCAGGTTGCCTACGGTGGATAAGGTGGGCACCCAGACGGCGTCTGCACTGACCATGGCGCAAAGGGCGTCCCGATCCAGGTAAGCGCCGTGTTCTACGGAGTCGATGCCCCCGGCGGCTGCCGCTTCCACAGCGGATGCGCCGTTGGCGTGCGCCATAACAGACAAGCCCTCTTCGTGGGCAATGTGAATGAGCTCTTTGATGATCTGAGGCGGCAGGGGGTCTTCTGTGAGCTTGCCGAATTGGTGGAAATCCATCAGTCCGGAGATCATGATCTTGATAAAATCCGCGCCCGCTGCCTTGTGCTGCCGCACCAGGGTGGAATATTCCGGCAGAGTATGGTAGACCTCGCCGATGAAGCTGCCGTAGTGGCCGGCCATGCAAAGGGGCGCAAGGGGCGTGCGGTAGGTGATACCGTATTCCGGGGCAATTTTCCGGGCGGCTGCGCCTACGCCCCAGCGGTCGCCGCCATCCCGCAGGTAAGTAAAGCCCCGGTCACGGTACTGCTGCAAGGCTTTGTGAATATAGGAAATGTCTATGGCGAATCGGTGGCGGTCGATGGCAGATCGCCAGTAAACGCCGTCCAGAACCATATGCATATGGCAGTCTACCATCATATCCGTGTGTCTCTCCGTTTCTTTAAAGTTCTTCTTGGGTCAGTATATCAAATATCCGATAAATTGTAAACTTTTTTATATTTCTATTGCAATGCCGGAAAGGTCTGGTAAAATAGAAAGTTAGTGAAGAAGTTTCCGAAAGGGGAAATGACTGTGATCAAAAAATTGGCCGGAAGTATCCGGGAATATAAATGGGCGTCCATCGGCAGCCCCCTGTGCATGATCGGCGAGGTTATGATGGAAATTTTTATTCCGCTGATTTTAGCGGAGCTGCTGCGGCAGGGTATTGAGCCCGGCTATATGCCCGCTGTGTGGAAATATGGCGGACTGCTGGCGCTGAGCGCCTTGTGCAGCCTGCTGTTTGGCGTAGCATCGGCTTTTTTCGCCGCGTACGCCAGCACCGGATTTGCCCGGAATTTGCGGCACGATATGTATGGCAAGGTGCAGACCTACGATTTTTCCAATATCGATAAGTTTTCCACCTCATCCATCGTCACCCGGCTGACCTCCGATGTGGCCATGCTGCAAATGACCTTCCAGATGTCCATTCGCATGATCTTTCGTACCCCGGTGATGCTGGTGATGGCGCTGATCATGGCGTTTCGGATCAGCCCTAAGCTGAGTGTGATTTACTGCATTATGCTGCCGCTGCTGGCCTTTGGTTTGATGCTTCTGATTCGGCTGGTGCATCCGATTTTTGAGCGGGTGTTTAAGACCTACGATAAGCTTAACAATGTGGTACAGGAAAATGTGCGGGGCATTCGGGTCGTGAAATCCTTCGTTCGGGAGAAGAAGGAGAATGAGAAGTTCAGCGAGACATCGGATGCGATTTATCAGGATTTTGTTAAGGCGGAGCGAATCATGGCCTTTAATAATCCGCTGATGCAGTTTTCTGTGTATACCTGTATCCTGGTGATTTCGTTTTTGGGCGCAAAGCTGATCGTGGGCGGTGAATTGGACACCGCAGCGCTGACGGCAATGTTTACCTATACCAGTCAGATTTTAATGGGCCTGATGATGATGTCCATGGTGTTCGTCATGTTCACGATGAGCCGGGCGCCCATGCAGCGGGCTTATGAATTGCTTATAGAAGAGCCGGAACTGAAAAATCCGGAGAAGCCTGTTACGGAAGTGAAGGATGGGTCCATCGATTTTGAGGGCGTGTATTTCCGCTATGCCAAAGCTGCCGGCAGAAATACGCTGGATAGCATCAATCTGCACATTGATTCCGGTATGACTGTGGGAGTTTTGGGCGGTACGGGTTCCGGTAAGTCCACGCTGGTGCAGCTGATTTCCCGGCTTTACGATGTAACGGAGGGCTGCCTGAAAGTGGGCGGCGTGGATGTGCGGGATTATGATATTCATGCCTTGCGGGAGCAGGTGTCTATGGTGCTGCAAAAGAATGTGCTGTTTTCCGGTACGATCAAGGAAAATCTGCGCTGGGGCAATCCGGAGGCCACGGATGAGGAAATGGAAAAGGCGTGCCGACTGGCTTGCGCACATGATTTTATTACCTCGTTCCCTGACGGTTACGATACGCAAATCGAGCAGGGCGGAACAAACGTTTCCGGCGGTCAGAAGCAGCGGCTCTGCATTGCAAGAGCGCTGCTCAAAAAGCCGAAAATCCTGATTCTGGACGACTCTACCTCTGCGGTGGATACCCATACTGACGCCATGATCCGCAAGGCGTTTGCGCAGGAGATTCCCAACACCACAAAGCTGATCATTGCCCAGCGAGTGGCTTCCGTGCAGGAGGCGGATCTGATCGTGGTGCTGGACGGCGGTAAGATTGTAGCCACCGGCGATCACGACAGTTTGCTCCAAACTTCGGAGATCTATCGGGAAGTTTATGAGTCCCAGGTGAAAGGAGGCGAGGAATAATGCCTCCTGTTCGTATGAAAGGTGACGGCCGCAAGGCCAAGAATCCCAAGAAGAGCCTTTCCCGGCTGCTTAGCTATACCAAGCCGTATCGGGGCACCATGATTCTTGTGGTGGTTTGCATTTTGCTTGCATCTTTGGCAAATGCGCTCAGCAGCTATTCCCTGGAGCCTTTGATTAACAACTATATCCTGCCGCTGCAAGGGCAGGAAAAACCGGATTATGCGCCGCTGCTGGGATTTCTGGCGGGGATGGCCGGGGTGTATGTTGTGGGTATTGTGTCCTCGTTTTTGTACAACTATCTGATGGTACGGGTGGGACAGGGCACTCAGAAGAAAATCCGGGATGATATGTTCCGGCATATGCAAAAGCTGCCCATTCGCTATTTTGATACCCACCCTGCCGGTGATGTGATGAGTCGGTATACTTCGGACATCGACACGCTGCGGCAGATGATCACCCAGGCGCTGCCCAACTGCATTTCCTCCGTTGCCACTATGGTGGCGGTGTTTGCGCTGATGCTGAAAACCTCTGTGATCTTGACGGTTGTGGTAATGCTTACGGCGGCGGGCATCCTGTATATTACCAAGGCGGTGGCATTCCGGTCTGCCAAGTTTTTCATCGGGCAACAGAAGGCCCTGGGCGCGGTGAACGGTTATATAGAAGAAATGATCAACGGCCAGCGGGTGGTGAAGGTGTTCTGCCGGGAGCAGACCTGCAAGGAAGAGTTTAATGAAATTAACGAGAATTTGCGGAAGAATGCTTTCAAGGCCGGCGCGTTTACCAATATGATGGGCCCGGTGAATAATAACTTAGGTTATATTCAGTATACCATTCTGGCGGTGGTGGGCGGTTATATTGCCATTACTTCCCAGGGCAGTTTGCTTACCTTGGGCGGTTTGGCGGCGTTTTTGCTGCTGAGCCGGAAGTTTAATATGCCCATCGGTCAGGTCAGCAATCAGATCAACTCCATTGTGATGGCCCTGGCGGGCGCGGAGCGAATCTTTGAACTGATGGATGAGGATGTGGAAGAGGATCAGGGGTATGTGACTCTGGTCAACTGTCGGATTCTGCCGGACGGAACCATCGAGGAGTGCGCGGAGCGCACTGGACAGTGGGCGTGGCGGCATCCCCATCAGGCGGACGGGACTGTGACCTATACACAGCTCAAAGGTGACATCACCATGGACGGCGTGGATTTCGGTTATGTGCCGGAAAAGCAGGTGCTTCATGATGTGACGCTCTATGCAAAGCCGGGTCAGAAGGTGGCGTTTGTGGGCGCCACCGGCGCGGGCAAGACTACCATAACCAATCTGATCAATCGGTTTTATGACATTGCCGACGGAAAGATCCGTTATGACGGTATTAACATCAACAAGATTAAAAAGCCCGATCTGCGGCGGAGCCTGGGTGTGGTTTTGCAGGAGACCAATCTGTTTACCGGTACGGTGATGGATAATATCCGCTACGGAAAGCTGGATGCCACTGATGAGGAGTGTGTGGCGGCGGCGAAGCTTGCCAATGCTCATGAGTTTATCACCCGGTTACCGAATGGGTATGATACCATGCTCACCGGAAACGGGGCAAGCCTGTCTCAGGGTCAGCGGCAGCTGATTGCCATTGCAAGAGCTGCGGTGGCAGATCCGCCGGTGATGATTCTCGACGAGGCTACGTCCTCCATTGATACCCGCACGGAAGCATTGGTACAAAAGGGCATGGACGCGCTGATGCAGGGAAGAACCACCTTTGTCATTGCCCACCGGCTGAGTACGGTTAAAAACTCCGACTGCATTATGGTGCTGGAAAAGGGCCGGATCATTGAGCGGGGCAGCCATGAAGCGCTGTTGGCGGAAAAGGGCACTTATTATCAGCTGTACACCGGCGCATTTGAATTGGAATAAAAAGAAAGCGACGTCTTTGGACGTCGCTTTCTTATTGTTTAATATACATATCGTACAGATAGCAGGTGCTTTGGAAGTGGGAGTCGGTTTTCGCATAAGAACAACCGAAAACGCCAACGATAAAATATTCTTCGTCGATACAGAAACCGCTGAGCAGGCAGCGGCCGGCGCTGCTGGTTGAGCCGGTTTTGAAGCCAATGACCTCTTTTATGTAATAGGATGAGTCGGAGAACAGAAGGGCATTGGTGTTTCGCCAAGTGCGGACCTTGCCTTTACCGTCATTGGTGTAGCTGGCGGTATATTTGGTGGTGGAACAGACCTTGGAAATCTCCGGGGAGTCCAAACAAAGCTTGCCCACGGTCATCATGTCGGACATGGTGGTATAGTGATTGGGATTATGGTAGCCATCGGGGTTTGTAAAGTGAGAGCCGGTCATGCCCACCAGCTCTGCCTGCCGGTTCATCTCATCCACAAATGCGGCCATGGCATCTTCCTGGGAGAGGTCGGGATTTTGGGAGAGAATGCGGCCTACATGAACGGCCAGAGCCCGGGCAGCATCGTTGCCGCTGGGCAGGAGCATAGCATAAAGCAGCTGCTCCACGGTAAGCACATCGCCTCTTGCCAGACCTGCGGTGGAGGAATTTTTGGGGAGGATGCTGCTGATATTCCCCACGGTCACTGATTGGGTCTGCTCCACATGAAGCAGCGCTACATAGGCGGAGAAAAGCTTGGTGACGCTGGCAGGATGGATTGTCTTGTCCGCATTTCCGGAGGTGTAAAGGAAAGAGTTATCCTCGCACCGGTAAACAAAGGCGTTTTTTGCGGAGAAGGTAAATTTGGAGGTTTTGGGCGGCTCGGTGGGCGTGGTCGCCTGAGTAGTTGCCTGGGTTGTGGGCTTTGTGGTAGGCTTTGTTGTGGGTTTTGTGGTTGGCTGTGTAGTGGGGGTGCTTTCCGTGCCGTCGGTGGGGTCTGATGTGGGGTTTACGGGATCATAAGAAGACGGCGGTCCAGAGAGACTCACGTCACTGATCATCGGCAATGCGCTTCCCCGCAGCAGACCGGAAAAGATCAGTATGACGGTCAGCAGCACGGCGATGCCTTTAATCCGTGTTTTCATGCGTGTTCCTCGTTTTCGCAGTTTTTACGGGAAAAATTATATATGAAGTTGAGAAAAAAGTCAACTGATGGGGAGTTGCACGTTTCTGTGCAACTCCCTGTTGTTTTATGGTTGGAGGTGAAAGGGAGGCACGAAATGGAACAGAGGAAACGTAAATCTGCGCTGAAAAGCCGAATCCATTCCGGGAAGCTGACAAAAGAAGATGTGGCCCGGCGACTGGCGGAATTGGCCTTCGGAAAGGCCAATGACTGTGTGCGGCTGATCATGGAAGACGAAGCGGTATTGGACAGCCTGGATCTGAGCCTGCTTAGTGAAGTAAAACGAAATGATAAGGGTACGGTGGAGATTCGGTTGGTGGACAGACTGAAAGCTCTGGAACAGCTGGCGATTCTGGCGGAACAGAGTGACAGCGATTTGGAATCGTTTTTGCAGGCGCTGCAAGGGAGTGAAGAGCAGCAATGAGCTATCGGGCGTTTTCCCCGAAGCAAAAAAAGGTGCTTACCTGGTGGATGCCGGGAAATCCCCACTGTGAGAAAGAAGCGATTGTATGTGACGGAGCGGTGCGTTCCGGAAAGACTTTGGCCATGGGGTTGTCCTTCTTTTTGTGGGCAATGGTGAATTTTGACGGCATGCGCTTCGGCGTTTGCGGAAAGACCATCGCTTCTCTCCGGCGAAATGTTTTGGCGGAGATTTTGCCCCGGTTGGAGGCTTTGGGGGGCGCGTGGAAGGAAAAACGCACAGAAAATCTGGTGACGGTGACCTTTAAGGGGCATCGGAACCAGTTTTATATATTCGGCGGCCGGGACGAAAGTTCCGCCGCCCTGATTCAGGGTATTACCTTTGCGGGGGTATTGCTGGATGAGGTGGCGCTGATGCCCCGGAGCTTTGTGGAGCAGGCTTGCGCCCGGTGCTCGGTGGCTGGGAGCCGGTTGTGGTTTAACTGTAATCCTGCGGGGCCGGGACATTGGTTTTATCAAAATTGGATTGTAGATGCGGACAAGCGAAACTGTCTGCGGCTGCATTTTACCATGGATGACAATCCTTCTTTGACGGAGAAGATCCGGCAGCGGTACCAGCGGTTGTATACCGGAGTGTTTTACCGCCGGTTTATTCTGGGTCAGTGGGCGCAGGCGGAAGGGCGGGTTTATGATTTTTTTTCGCCGGATATGGTGGCGCGGCGGCCGGAAGGGCCCATGGAGCGGTGGTATATTTCCTGCGATTACGGCACAGTCAATCCCACATCCATGGGACTTTGGGAATTGCAGCGGGGCGTTTGGTATCGGGTTAGTGAGTTTTATCACGATTCCCGGGCGAAAATGCGGCAGATGACCGATGAGGAATATGCGGCGGCTCTGGGCAATTTGGCCGGGGACAGGAATATCGCGGGGGTGATCGTTGACCCGTCGGCGGCCAGTTTTATGGAGACTCTGCTGCGCCGTGGCTGGCGGGTGCAAAAGGCGGACAACGATGTGATTACCGGGGTTCGGCTTACGTCCGATGCGCTGAAAGAGGGACGGATCGTGATCTGTGAAGGGTGCAGTGACTGCCTCCGGGAAATGGATGAATATGCGTGGGATTTGAGCAGTGAATCCAGAGACCGGGTGAAAAAGGAAAACGATCATGCCATGGACGATATGCGCTATTTTGTATCTACGGTGCTGAAAAAACAGGATTTGGGATTTATTGCCTGCGCGGTGGAGCGGGGGCGGTAATCATTTTCCAATACGAAAGGAGCGATTTTTTTGAAAAGAAAAGACAAAGGCAGTTCCCTTACGGTTCGGGCGTGTCAGCTGCGCAACGGAAACGCCCATCCTTTTGGCGCGCTGCGAAGCTTCTCGCCGTTGGGTGGCGGTGAGGAGCGGATGTATCGGGAGCTTCGGGAAGCGATCCCGGTGCTGGATGTGGCGGTGGGCAAGCTAGTGCGGTTGAGCGGCGGATTTTCCGTAAAATGCAAGAATGCCCACGCGCAAAGGAAACTGGACGAATTTTTGAGAACAGTACCCTGCGGAAGAGGGCAGACAGGTATTAACAGCTTCCTCGCAGGCTATATGGACTGTCTGCTCACTTACGGAAGGGCCATTGGAGAGATGGTGGTGGCGGGAGATCGGCTTTACGGCGTGCAGTGGGGTGATGTGACGTCACTGGAAGTGGCCGAAGGGGATAATCCCATGGAGCCGATGCTCTGGGGTCCGGATAGCAAGGGACATATGCGGCCGCTGCCGTATCCCCATTTGCTGCTGTTTACTACCTGGAATGCAGAGCCCTGTCACCCCTACGGCGTGAGCTTGTTTCGGGGCATGCCTTTTTTGGCGGATATTCTTATGAAGATATTTACCGCCATCGGCAGCAACTGGGAACGGGCAGGTAATGTTCGGTACAGTGTGGTCTGCAAAGGCGGGGAGAATGTGGATCCTGCATTGTTGCAGGAGCGGAGCAAGCAGGTAGCGGAGCAGTGGTCCCGGGCTATGGAGGACGGGAAGAACGGCACGGTTCGGGATTTTGTGGCTATGGGAGATGTGGAGATTAAGGTGATCGGCGGCGAGGCGCCGATCCTGGATTCTCAGGTGCCGGTGCGGCAGATTTTGGAGCAGCTGGTGGCAAAAACCGGCTTGCCGCCATTTTTGCTGGGCTTGAATTGGAGCACCACGGAGCGCATGAGCACCCAGCAGGCGGATATTCTGACTTCGGAACTGTGGGCGCTTCGCCGAACCGTAGAGCCGGTGCTTTGGAAGATCTGCCGGACTTATCTTTCCCTGGAAGGGCTGGATAACCGGGTGGAGATCTTGTGGAACGATATCAGCTTGCAGGATATTACCGAGGAATCCAAGGCAGAACTGTATCAGGCGCAGGCGGCAAGGGCCAGAGCTGAGGCAGGTTTGCCGGTTAACAAATAAGGAGGGCTTATATGGAAATCAAAAAGGAAAGCGCAGTGCAAAGTAAGTCTGCGCCCACCGAAGCGCAGCTTGATGCGATCAATGCTCAGGCGAGAGCGCAGCTTAGTAAGGAGCAGGTGTATGTGTTCTCCCTGCGTCTTTGCGATGACCAGGTGGATCGGGATCATGAGCGGTTTGATACCGCCGCGCTGCCGGCTTTGGCGAAGATGTTTATCGGCAAGACCGGGATCGTGGATCACAAATGGAGCAGTGAGCATCAGGTTGCCCGGATCTTTGAAACCCAGGTGGTTTGTGAAGAAGGCGTCAGTTACATAAAGGCCTGGGCGTACATTCGTCGGGGCGGCAGCGCTGACGAGGTGATTGCGGATATTGAGGCAGGCATTAAGAAGGAAGTAAGCGTTGGCTGCGCCATGGGGCAGTCTGTATGCTCGATTTGCGGAGGAGAGTACGGTACTTGCGGTCACCGGAAAGGGGAGTATTACGATGGGCAGCTTTGCTGCGCCATTTTGAAAGAGCCTATGGACGCCTATGAATTTTCCTTTGTGGCGGTGCCGGCGCAGCCGGAGGCCGGGGTGCTCAAAGGCTTGGGCGGCGGCAAGGCTTCGCTGAAAGATTTGGCGGATCGGTTTGGCGCTCAGGGGGAGTACAGAGCCCTTTATCAGCAAGCGCAGCTTGGGAAACAATATGAAAAGCAGCTTTGCGACGATGTGGTGCGGCTGCTGCTGGTATTGGATTTGGGCGTGGAGAAGGAGCTGCTGCAATCTGTGGCGGAAAAGGTCTCTGCGGAGGAGCTAATGAAGCTGAAAGCCGCCTTGGAGCAGAAAAGCAGACTGCTGTTTCCGGTGCAGACCCAACTGCCGGGACAGAACACGGAAAATGAGCCGGTAGAAAGCGGTTTTCTTATTTGATTACAGGTTTTTCCGGCATGGCCGGTGACCATATATTATTTTTAGGAGGAAAATTATGGGTTACGATAATCTGAAACTGGAAAAGGGTATGTACCGCCAGGAGGGCATGAACTTTACACAGGTGCTGGAATCTTTGGACCCCAGCGAAAACTATCGGGGCACGGCCTTGGAGGGCACTGACGCATTTCAGCGCCAGATGAAGCGGTTTGGTATTCGGGCAAAGGGCGCAGGCTCTTCCCCTGTGGAGAAATTCTTCCGTACCATGGATTCTGCGGTGCTGTTCCCGGAGTACATCGCCCGCACTGTTCGTCAGGGCATGGAGGAAAATGATATTCTTCCTGCTATCACCGCCACTACTACGGTGATCGATTCCATGGACTACCGCTCCATTTATTCCGCAGCTACCGATGAGGACAAGGCGCTGCACGATGTGGAGGAGGGTGCTGCCATTCCCGAGACTGAGGTCAAGACCAAAGAGCATTTGGTGAAGCTGAGTAAGCGCGGCCGTATGCTGGTTGCTTCTTACGAGGCGGTTCGTTTCCAGAAGCTGGATCTATTCAGCGTTATGCTGCGTCAGATCGGCGCTTACATTCAGAAAATGCAGGTTGCCGATGCGGTGAATGTGCTGATTAACGGTGACGGCAACGAAAATGCCGCCATTCAGTACAGCGTGGGTACAGATCCCATTTCCGGCACTGCCGGCACACTGACTTACGATCAGCTGGTGGAATTCTGGGGTCAGTTTGATCCTTACACCATGAACACCATTCTGTGTTCTACCGGCACTATGACCAAGCTGCTGAAAATCAGTGAGCTGCAAAATCCCCTGGCCGGTCTGAACTTCCAGGGCACCGGCAAGCTGGGCACTCCCCTGGGCGCACAGCTGCACCGTACCGACGCTGTGGCGGGCAATGTGATCATTGGCTTGGACAACCGTTACGCTTTGGAGCTGGTAAAAGCAGGTGACGTGCTGGTCGAGTATGACAAGCTCATCGACCGTCAGTTGGAGCGGGCTGCCATTACCACCATTTCCGGCTTCGGCAAGATCTGTGACGGCGCTGCTGCGGTGCTGAACGTATGAGTCTGACGGAGCAGATCTATGCCCAGGCGCTGGTGCTGATCCGTGATTTGGATGTCGGGGATGATTCCAAACTGGAACTTCTTTGCCGAGCGGCAGAGGTGTCATTGCGGTCAAAGCTTCGGGATGGGGTTTCCCCTGAGGATTGCAAGGCGGATTTTGTGGCGGCGGCCAGCCTGTATGCCATTTCTGCATTTTCTGAGCTGCGCTCAGGAGCGTGTGAGCCCACAGATGTTACTGCGCGTTACGTGAGCAGTGATGCCGGCGCTTGTTGCCTGCGGTATCAGGCAGAACTTTTAATGATGCCGTATATGAAGGACAATTTCTCCTTTGTAAGCGTATAATAAGGAAAGAGCCCGTCTACTTTCAGACGGGCTCTTTTTGTTTGCTTTCATTTAAGAGGTTTTCCAGTGTAATGCCCTCGAAAAATTCGTCGATCATGTGGTCTAAGCGCTCCCACATGGGCAAGGTGTGGCAGCATTGGCTGCGGGAACAGGCGGCTGCGCCCAGAGAGGTGCAGGAAGCAACATTCAATGCTCCCTCGGTCAGCTTTAAAATGCCTCCGACGGTATATTTGCAGGCTGGACGGTTTAGCCGGTAGCCGCCGCCTTTTCCGTGGACGGCGTCTACAAAGCCGGCTTTGGATAAGGTGGTCATAATGGCTTCCAGGTACTTCTGGGAGATTTCTTCCGCCTCTGCAATTTCTTTTAGTGGAATATATGCATCATTTTCCTGCTGGGCAAGGTAGACCATGACCCGCAGCGCGTAACGACCTTTTGTAGATACGATCATAGCTTAATCACAGTGCTCGCAGTGCTCGCAGTCGGGGAATTGGCTGTGGTCGTAGGGAATGCCGTTACGGTCGAAATAGTCCTTCAACGCATTTTTGATGGCTTCCTCCGCAAGGACGGAGCAGTGCAGCTTGTGAGCGGGCAGACCGTCCAGCGCTTCTGCTACGGCCTTGTTGGTCAGTTCCATGGCCTCGTGAATGGATTTTCCCATGATCATTTCTGTGGCCATGGAGGAAGATGCGATGGCGCTGCCGCAGCCAAAGGTTTCAAATTTTACGTCCACGATGATGTCGTTTTCAATTTTCAGGTAGATCTTCATGATATCGCCGCATTTGGCGTTGCCCACTTCACCGACGCCGTCGGCGTTTTCAATGACGCCTACGTTCCGGGGGTGCATAAAGTGATCCATAACTTTTTCACTGTAAAGTGCCATAATGTATTTCTCCTTTTACAGAATGAATTCCCGTTTTCCGGTTTGCAGATCCCGCCATACGGGACTCATATTCCGCAGGTAGGAAACCACTTCCGGAACAGTGGCGAGAATGTGCTGCATTTCTTCTTCGGTATTGTATTCGCTGAGGCTCAGCCGCAAAGAGCCGTGGGCCACGTCATGGACTCTGCCGATGGCCAGCAGGACATGACTGGGGTCGAGACTGCCGGAGGTGCAGGCAGAGCCGGAAGATGCGCAGATGCCCTTCATATCCAGAAGAAGCAGCAGGCTTTCCCCTTCAATGCCCTCGAAGCAGAAGCTTACGTTGCCCGGCAGGCGGTTAACAGGGTCACCGTTGAGGGCGCAGTGGGGAATTTGGGAAAGACCCGCAATGAGCATATCCCGCATGGCGGAAACCTTTGCGGTATTTTCTTCCAAATGCTCGCAGCTTTCTTTCAGGGCTGCCGCCATGGCGCAGATGCCGGGAATGTTTTCTGTTCCGGCGCGCTTGCTCCGCTCCTGTGCACCGCCCTCAATGAGGTTTACAAGGGGCAACCCCCGGCGGCAGTACAGAGCGCCTATGCCCTTGGGGCCGTGGAATTTATGGGCAGAGAGGCTGAGCATGTCGATATTTTGCGCTTTTACATCGATGAAAACATGGCCCGCCGCCTGCACTGCATCGGTATGGAAGGGAACACCTGCTTCCTTGCAGATGGCGCCGATTTCCGCAATGGGTAGGATCGAGCCAATCTCGTTGTTGGCATACATGACGGTCACCAGGCAGGTGTCTTCCCGCAGGGCGTCTTTGACTTGCTGGGCGGTGATGTTGTGATTGGCCTTTACGTCCAGCAAAGTGACAGAAAAACCTTCTTTTTCTAATTTTTGGAGGGTGTGGAGCACAGCGTGGTGCTCAAAAGCGGTGGAAATGATATGTTTTTTCCCTTTGCGCGCGCCGAAGTAAGCGGCGGATAAAATGGCCTGATTGTCCGCCTCACTGCCGCCGGAAGTGAAATAGATCTCCCGGGGTTCGCAGCCAAGGCATTGGGCAATATCAGCTCTGGCATTTTCCAAAGCTTCCTTTGCTTCCTGGCCGGCGCTGTGCAGGCTGGACGGATTTGCATAAACCGTTTCAAAATAAGGGACCATAGCGTTAACGGCTGTGGCGCTCATTTTGGTAGTAGCGGCATTGTCAGCGTAAACCTGTAACATGAGTTTCTCCTTTGTGGATTTTTTCATCAGTAATATACCATTATTTACCTATCTTGTCAATAGGTAAATAAGACGCAATAATGGGAATGTTTTTTCGCCATATTTTTCCTTTTTTCTCGACTTTTTCAGCGGTTATGCATTGGTTGACCATGGCATATTAAGAGGGCAGATGAAAAGGAGGGCAGGAAAATGAAAAGGCGATTTTCATGCATCGCAGTGATGCTTTTATTATTGTGTATGTTACCCGTACAGGCGCTGGGCGCCCGGGAGCTGATGCCGGTGGGCCAGGTAATCGGTTTGGAATTGCGGGATGGGAAAGTGATTGTGGCGGCTCTGGATGAAGACCTTGGCGGGCCTGCAAAGGCGGCGGGTTTAGAGGCTGGTGACGTAATCGAAAAGATCAACGGTACAGCCATACAAAGTGGCAGCGATATTAAAAAGGCGCTGGAAACCTCCGATGGCAGTGTGATGGTTCAATTCAACCGGGGTGGGAAGACGCAGGAAATCAGAATCAAGCCGAAAATTACCAGGGACGGCCCAAAGTTGGGTATTTATCTTCGTCAGGGGATAACCGGTATCGGCACGGTTACCTGGTACGACCCTGCAACAGGAGATTTCGGCACATTGGGGCACGGGGTGAATAACAGCGCGGGAAAACTTTTAAGTCTGCATGAGGGGAATGCTTATGAGGCGCGGATCATATCGGTAAGAAAGGGTCAGGCGGGACAGCCCGGGCAGCTTATTGGCGCAGTGGAACGCAGAGTGCCCATCGGGGAACTTACAAAAAACACCACGCAGGGTTTATTTGGCAATACCAAAGAAGGCTGGGAAACAGAACTTTATCCGGTGGCGACCATGTCTGAAATCCGTACCGGGGAAGCCAAGATCCGCTCTATGGTTTCCGGAACGACAGTGCAAGAATATTCTGTGGAAATTTTGAAGATCTATCCAAAGTCCCGGCAAGCTGGGAGAAATCTTCTGATTCGGGTCACCGATCCGGTGCTTTTGGAAGCAACAGGGGGAATTGTGCAGGGAATGTCCGGCAGCCCCATTATCCAAGATGGCAAGTTGGTCGGCGCCGTGACCCATGTTCTTATTAATGACCCAACCACCGGCTACGGGATCTTCATCGAAAACATGCTCGACGCGGCAGCCTAACGGGCGATCGCAGATCGCCCCTACGAACAGAAACTACACACCGTAGGGGCGAACTGTGTTCGCCCGCTTTTTGTTGCCAATCTGACCGTCGTGTGATATGATGAAAGAAAAGGGCGGTGAGATATATGGCAAACGACGCATCAACCCAAATAATCAAACAGCTATGTAAAGATATTTTGCTACCGCTTGGTGTTTTTCAAAAAGGCACTTCCAGAATATATATCGATGACAATGGCTACTTCTTTACCGTGATTGAGTTTCAACCGTCCGGGGTTGCAAAAGGGACATATTTGAATATTGCGCTCCATTTTTTGTGGAACGAAAGGGACTATTTTTCTTTCGACGTTCCTTTCGGTGCAGATATCCGGGTCAAGAATTTTGTTGAATATCAGAATGACGAGCAGTTTACCCACGAAGTAACAAAATACGTCCAAGAAGCCGCCAAGCAGGTGATGTTTTACCGGAAACTACAGGATATTGAAACTGCAAAATCCTATGTGAAGAAATGGCTACGTAAATACAAAGGAAACTCACGAATCGATGAACTAAATACCATCAACCATTTACACGACGAAGAAGTATTGCAAAGGATCAAGCAGACCCGTACCTTTTGGCGCAGCAAACCGTCTATGAAAAAGATGAAAAAATATGATACTTTTGATGTTTGACAAAAAACCTCCGGATCCCCGGAGGTTTTTGCTATATCGAAAGCAAAACCGACGGTCCGGCAAATATCAAAATTTGTCGAAAATGCGAGAAGTCTTAAAATACGGTCTTTTCGACAATTCATCTATGTCAAGTTAAGGACAGCGGTTGATAGGTGTAAAAAGCTGCCTTTTACCTGAAAAAACGCATAAAAACTGCAGAAAAGCACAAAATTCTTTTGTCCTATACTTGACATCAGCGTGTCCGGCAGCCCCATCATCCAGGACGGAAAACTTGTGGGTGCTGTCACCCACGTCCTTGTCAACGATCCGACCACCGGATATGGCATCTTTATTGAAAACATGCTGGACGCTGCAGCCTAACGGGCGGATAATATCCGCCCCTACATTGGGAAACGGCGGATTTTCGTTGTAGGGGCGGTTATCAACCGCCCGCTTTTTGTTGCAATTTTCATTGCCCTGTGATAAGATGAACAAAAAGGAGGCGGTTGTTATGATTGAACAGATTTTGATGATGTCAAATTGTTTGTTAAGAAAGGATTATCTGCATGACAACTGCAAACAATAAATCTATGCCTATTTATGAACTTGTTGGACAGATGATGACTGATTTGGGCGCGCACTATGAGATTCTAATCCTGCGCTTTGGGGAATATGAAATCCATGTAAGTTGCTTTGCCCGGATCCTCCACAACGGGAAAATTCTACTTACAACCCAGGATTATCAAAGCTGGGATGAAAAAGACCACAAGCACAATGACATGTACCTCAATATTGCAAAGCATGGTCCGACACTGATTGGTCAGACTGTTCGATCCGTTGAAGTATCGCCGATAAACGATTTGTTCATTGTATTAGACAATGATACCAGAATTGAAATATATAATAGCGAGGCGAGCCACCAGTTATCAGAAGAAAGTGAACAGTGGTTCTTTTACAAGCCAAAGGACAAGACATATCCATATTGGAGTGTGACCAACAACGGTGTGGAAACAGAAAGCAACGAATAAATAGACTGAGCGCAGGCTGTAAATATCAGCCTGCGCTTTTCAACAACCATCTAAACAGACACTTGCGCATCCCCCAAAATCAGAATTTGTCGAAAATGCGAGAAGTCTTAAAATAAGGTATTTTCGACATTTCATCTATGTCAACTTAGGTATTCTGGTTGAGCCATGTAAAAACCTTCTTTTTTGTGTATTTTTGGGATAAAAACGCAATTATTCTGCAAATTTCTTTTGTCCCCTACTTGACATCAGCGTGTCCGGGAGTCCCATCATCCAAGACGGAAAACTGGTAGGTGCCGTCACCCATGTCCTCGTGAACGACCCAACCACCGGCTACGGAATCTTTATTGAAAACATGCTGGATGCTGCAGCGTAATTAAGGCGGGCAATTCCCCGCCTTTTCTTTCTTGAAAATATGTAAAGCGTGCTTGACATTCCAAATACAATATGCTATACTGTTGATGTAAAGCAAGCTTTACATTTGGTAAGGAGGTGCCTTATGAAGAACAAAATCGAGAACATAAGAAAAGAGCAGGGAATCTTACAGGATGAAATGGCAAAAGCTTTGGGTGTTTCCCGGCAGACTATCAGCTCTTTGGAAAATGGACGGTATAATCCGTCTATCATGCTAGCATATAAGATAGCAAAATACTTTGGAATGACCATTGAAGATATATTCGTTTTTGAAGAGGAGGAGATTTAAATGAAAAACGATAGAAGAATGATAGCTTATATTATCTATATAATCTTTGGCGCAGTTCTGATGGTTCTTGGAATGCTGGAGGTTGTGGATTCCTTCTGGAGCGGAATGGGCGGTGCATTGATCGCTATGGGAGCAGTTCGTGTAATCCAGTTTCTGCGCTACAAAAAAGACGAATCTTATCGCGAAAAATGGGATGTGGAGACACAGGACGAGCGCAACCATTTTATCCGCAACAAAGCGTGGGCATGGGCCGGATATCTGTTTGTTTTGATCGCAGCCATCTGTGCCATTGTTTTCAAGTTGCTGGGTCAGGATCTGCTCTCAATAACGGCAGGCTTTGCCGTCAGCATTCTGGTGCTTCTTTACTGGGTCTGTTACTTGGTGCTGAAAAAGAAATATTGATACCGTTTTATACAGCGCAGGCGGCGATATACCGCTTGCGCTGTTTGT
>JAZNFY010000021.1:0-4838 GCA_045589195.1 Faecousia sp.
ATCGGCACACGGAAGGGAGAGCAGGACACGTAGTCCAGACCGATCTTGTGGCAGAACTCCACAGAGTTGGGGTCGCCGCCGTGCTCGCCGCAGATGCCGTAGTGCAGATTTTTACCGGAAGCCTTGCCCTTGGACACAGCCATTTCCATCAGCATGCCAACACCGGTCTGATCCAGCTTAGCAAAGGGATCATTCTCGTAGATCTTGGTGTCATAGTAAGCATTCAGGAACTTGCCGGCATCGTCACGGGAGAAGCCGAAGGTCATCTGGGTCAGGTCGTTGGTGCCGAAGCAGAAGAACTCCGCTTCCTTGGCGATCTCATCAGCAGTCAGACAAGCTCTGGGGATCTCGATCATCGTACCGACCTCATACTTCAGCTCGATGCCAGCAGCAGCGATCTCGGCATCGGCAGTCTTAACCACCACATCCTTGACGTACTTCAATTCCTTCACATCGCCAACCAGGGGGATCATGATCTCGGGAACCATATTCCAGTCGGGATGATTCTTCTTGGTAGCGATGGCAGCGCGGATAACCGCCTTGGTCTGCATCGCGGCGATTTCGGGATAAGTGACGCTCAGACGGCAGCCACGGTGACCCATCATGGGGTTGAACTCATGCAAAGAGGAGATGATATCCTTGATCTGCTGCACGGTCTTGCCCTGCGTAGCAGCCAAAGCGGCGATGTCTTCCTCGGTGGTGGGCACGAACTCGTGGAGCGGGGGATCCAGGAAGCGGATGCACACGGGCATGCCTTCCATAGCCTCGTACAGGCCCTCGAAGTCAGCCTGCTGCATGGGCAGGATCTTAGCCAGAGCAGCCTCGCGCTCCTCAACAGTATCGGAGCAGATCATTTCACGGAAAGAGCCGATACGGCCTTCCTCGAAGAACATATGCTCGGTACGGCACAGGCCGATGCCCTCAGCGCCCAGCTCGCGGGCCTTCTTGGCATCACGGGGGGAGTCGGCATTGGTGCGAACCTTCAAACGGCGATACTGATCAGCCCAAGCCATGATGCGGCCGAACTCACCGGCGATCTCGGCGTATTTGGTAGCGATGAGGCCGGCATAGATGTTACCGGTGGAGCCGTCCAGAGACAGCTCGTCACCCTCGTGGAAGGTCTTGCCGCCCAGAGTAAACACCTTATTGTCCTCGTCCATGTTGATCTCGGTGCAGCCGGAAACGCAGCAGGTACCCATACCGCGGGCAACAACGGCTGCGTGAGAGGTCATACCACCGCGAACGGTCAGAATGCCCTGAGCGGCCATCATGCCTTCGATATCCTCAGGAGAGGTTTCCAAACGAACCAGAACAACCTTCTCGCCGCGCTCAGCCCATTCCTTTGCGTCCTCAGCGGTGAAGACGATCTTACCGGCAGCAGCGCCGGGGGAAGCAGGCAGAGCCTTGCCGATAGGAGTAGCGGCCTTCAAAGCCTTGGTATCGAACTGGGGATGCAGCAGGGTATCCAGGTTACGGGGATCGATCATGGCAACAGCCTTCTTCTCGTCGATCATGCCCTCGTCCACCAGATCGCAGGCAATCTTCAAAGCGGCAGGAGCGGTACGCTTGCCGTTACGGGTTTGCAGCATGTAGAGCTTGCCGTTTTCCACGGTGAACTCCATGTCCTGCATATCGCGGTAATGGTTTTCCAAAATCGCGCAAACTTCCTGGAACTGCTTGAAAGCAGCGGGGAACTTCTCAGCCATCTCGGAGATGGGCATGGGAGTACGCACGCCGGCAACCACGTCTTCGCCCTGGGCGTTGGTCAGGAACTCGCCCATCAGGCCCTTAGCGCCGGTAGCGGGGTCACGGGTGAACGCAACACCGGTGCCGCAGTCATCGCCCATGTTGCCAAAGGCCATGGACTGAACGTTAACAGCAGTACCCCAGGAGTAGGGAATGTCGTTCTCGCGGCGGTAGATGTTGGCGCGGGGGTTGTCCCAGCTGCGGAACACGGCCTTAACAGCGCCCATCAGCTGCTCCACAGGATCGCTGGGGAAGTCAGGGCCGATCTTGCTGTTGTACTCAGCCTTGAACTGATTTGCCAGCTCTTTCAGATCCTCAGCAGTGAGCTCTACGTCCTGGGTAACGCCCTTGCGCTCCTTCATCTCGTCGATGAGGACCTCAAAGTATTTCTTGCCCACTTCCATAACGACGTCGGAGTACATCTGGATAAAGCGGCGGTAGCAGTCGTAAGCCCAACGGGGATTGCCGGACTTGGTAGCCAAGACCTCAACCACATCCTCGTTCAGACCCAGGTTCAAAATCGTATCCATCATGCCGGGCATGGAAGCGCGGGCACCGGAACGGACGGAAACCAGCAGCGGATTCTCCTTGTCGCCGAACTTCTTGCCGGTGATCTGCTCCAGCTTGGTTACATACTCCATGATCTCAGCCTGAATATCAGCATTAATCATGCAGCCATCTTCATAATACTTGGTGCAGGCTTCGGTAGAAATGGTGAAGCCCTGAGGAACCGGCAGACCGATATTGGTCATTTCCGCCAGGTTGGCGCCCTTGCCGCCCAACAGTTCCCGCATGGAGCCGTTGCCTTCGGTGAACAGGTAAACATACTTGTGCATTGGATTTTCTCCTTTCGTATTTGGCGAAGATTTTCGCCACATTTTTTACTTTTTTGGATTTTCTTTCATAACGCCCAAATACTATACCACGGCACACGGAAAAATGCAAATCTTTTTTTAGAATTCCGGTACATTTTTTGCGGTTTTTGTAGTGAAACGATCCTTAAGAAGCGAAAGTGTCTTGACTTTGTTGATTTTGCCGCAATATAATAAATCCAAGGAGCGCAAAACCACGCTCTCCTCAAAAACATAAAAGGAGCGCTGTACATGAAAAAATTCTGGTCCCTGCTGCTGTGTTTGCTGCTTATTTTTTCTTTCACTGTCAGTCTTTGCGCCTGCGAAAAAGGCAATGCCCCCACCAATGGAGATTCTCAACCCTCCGAGCCCTCAGAGCCCGAAAATCTCTTGCTGGGCAACTGGCTGTGGAGTCTGGATGTTTCCGGCAAATTCAATTCCTCTGTGAATAATCTGGATCTTGGAATGCTTGCCATCGACAGTTTCGATTACCGCGTTATACTGGAACTGAACGAGGACGGCACCGCCAAGCTGTACATTCAGGAAGACTACGCTTTTACCGAGTACCATTGGATCGCTTCCTTGTTCGAGCAGGGTTTAACGAGTGTCATACCCGATGTGTTCCATATGTCCCTGGAAGAATACCTGCAAAGCAAAAACACCACTTTAAGCGACCTTGTGGAATCGGTAATGGCACCCCTGCACCCAAATAATCTGGGCATCAGCATGACCGGCTACTACAAAGTCGAGGGCAACAAACTGTACCTGAGTGAGGATACAGACTTTACCGAAGAAGAAGCCGATGTTTTCACCCTGAACGGCGACGAGCTGATCATCGAAAACGAAGGAAGCGCTCCCTTTGCCCCCATGTGCTTTGACCGCATCACAGGAATGCAGGAAGATTAAATCAAAAACCGGGCATAATCATGCCCGGTTTTTTAATACTCTCTTACCACAGCTTTTACCAACCCGATGAGCTCCGCCTCTGTTCCGTCGATGGGCTCATAAGCGTCATTTTCCGGCAAAAGCCAGATTTTCCCGTTTCTCCGGGACAGGCGCTTTACCGTTGCCTCGTCCCCGATGCGAGCCACCACGATCTGCCCATCATCGGCAGTCTGCTGCGGCCGGACCACCACCTTATCTCCGCTGAGAATGCCGGCGCCGATCATGGAATCGCCCCGCACCCGCAGGGCAAAACAGCCGGGGTCGCCTTCCCAGGCCATGGTCCCCTCTTGATTTTCACAGGCCAAAATGGGCACGCCCGCAGTAACCACACCGATCACCGGGATCTGCCCCGGACGGACATTGGTCACGATAGAGCGCTTGCGGCCTTTGGCATCCGGCGACATTAAAAGGCCCTTTTCCTGCAACGCCTGAATGTGATAACTCACCGACGCCGTGGAGCGAAGTCCCACCGCCGCGCCGATCTCCCGCACGGAAGGCGCATAGCCCCGCTCCTGCACGAACTGATTCACATACTCCAATATCCGCTCCGCCTTATCACTGGTTCTGGGCATTGCCGTCCCCTCCTGCCGAAATTATTCTTTATTATAGCACATATGTCCGAAAAAGAAAAGAGATTTTTTGGACTTTTTCTGTTCCCGTGCATAGAATGATTGCAGGAAGGAGCGATTGTATGGATCACATAGACCAGCAAATGGCCCAGCGGGTTTGGCAGCGGGTGCGGGGCGAGCCGGAAAAAACCAGTCTTTCCGGCCTGATCCTGGCAGAATACCAGGCGGCAGCCGACTACCAGAACTTACAGCGTCGGATCCCCTCCAAGGCAGCCCTTTTCCGCCAGCTTTACGAGGATGTGCGCCGCCACAGCGCCTGTCTGATGGGCATCCGCCAACTGCAAGGAGCCGGGGGCAAAAAGCCTGTTCTGCCCAAGCCGAAGGAAGAGCCTCTGCCCATTCTGCTTCGCCGCTGCTGCGGTCAATGCATGAAAACGGCGGCGGATTACCAATCCCGCGCCACAGACCCGGAATATGGCGCAGTTTTTACAAACCTTGCCCGGGAAAAGCAGCGCCACCTGCGGCTGCTGCTGGAAATCATCGGCGACCCTACCGAAAGCAAATAAAAAACCCGCGGCGCCAAAAGCTGAAGTAGTCAATAGTTAGTAGACACAAAATTCCTATGCCACCAGTTCTGCTCTGTACAGGGCTGGTGGTTTTCCTTTTAGCTTGCGAACCGGCCGTTCGTTGTTGAAATAATAGATTGCTTGTTCAATTGTGGCTCTCA
>JAZNFY010000022.1:0-51777 GCA_045589195.1 Faecousia sp.
CAAAAAAAAAAAAAAAAAAAAAAGAATTTTTTTTTTTTTTTTGTTTTAATGAGGCCCCGCGGGGGGGCGGCCCCCCCCGGGCGTTTG
Source organism: Faecousia sp. (assembly GCA_045589195.1). Lineage (GTDB taxonomy): Bacteria > Bacillota > Clostridia > Oscillospirales > Oscillospiraceae > Faecousia. The sequence goes on from JAZNFY010000022.1 coordinate 88, forward strand.
GTGTTTATTTGGTTTCACAAATTTTTAAGGCTGCGGTAAGCTGAGCGTTTGCTACGTCGAAGCTTGCAATAGCGTCCATGATCTGCCGGTAAGCAGCAGTATTTCCTTTTTGCAGGAGCTGGCTTGCCAGTTCTGACAACTCTTGCGCGTGGGCGTCATTGTGGTTGACGGTATATTTCAGCATCGCCATCAGCTCATCTGTGGGGGTTGCGGGCTGCGGAACGGGATTGGTATCTTTGCGAATACCGGAAACCTGGTACATATTGGACGTGGAGATCATTACATCCACGTCAAACCAAGGGCTCATCAATTGGGACAGTTCCTGCTCGTGCAGCAAGTCGATGGATACGCCCTGCGCCCGTTTGTGGTGCTGAGTCAATGCAGCGCGGCTCATGCTGTGCGCCACGGAAAATCTGCCGCCAGGTTTGGTTAACAAGGCCATTTTTTCGATGAGTTTTGCCGGGTTGGGAAAGTGGGGGAAGGCATTATAAATCATGACGGCATCAAATTGCCGGTCAAATTCTGTTTGTTCCACATCACCGCAGATGACCCGGATGTCCGGGTGTTTTTGCTGGGCGATCTTAGCCATTTCCGGAGAGAGATCGATTCCGGTTACTGACGCAACGCCTCGGTTTTGGTAGTCCGGGAATAGGACACCGGTACCGCATGCTACGTCCAGAACATGGATATTATTTTTGATGCCGCCAAGGGTTAAAATGGTGGCGATGATGTCCTCGTTACGGATCATATCATCGTCCCACCAGGGTGCGCATCGGTCAAAAAAATCGATGACAGCTTGCTTTTCCATGTGGTTTATTCTCCTTTGGAATAGCGCTTGGGAATAAGGCGGGTATGCATCAGCGTGACCACCAAAATTGGGATTAGAATCAAATGGCACAAAATTCCCGGTGCGGTGGACACAAAATAGCCGGTGGCCCAAACGGAAAGGGTGAGCACTTCGCCGTTACCCATGTAGAAAAGAGCCTTGGCGATGCCGCCGACCACTCGGCCCAGAATCATGGCGACAGAAAGAGAAATGTACATATCCGCATAGAGGTTTTTCGTGCGAACCAGCTTCATGAGAAGACCGGTGACCAGGCCGTATGTTGCCAGCTCGGGAATCATGGAGATCAGCATGGTTGCAGGGGGCATACCGGAAAGGACACTGGAAAGGATCGGACCGACGATTCCGCAGAAAAGACCGTACCAGCTGCCGCAAACCATGCCGCAAAGGAGCACCGGAATGTGCATGGGGGATAGGGTTGTGCCCAGGGCTGTGGAGTGAAATGCCAGGGGCAAAATGTAGCAAAGAGCAATACATACGCCGGTGACGGTGATTCTGTTCAAAGATGAGATTCTTTTCATAATAGACCTCCAATGTGTTTTTTGTTATTTTACTTTGAAATCGGTTGCTCAGCAAGCCCCCCAGGGGGTTAAAAATTGAAAAAAATCAAAAGCTGAAAATCGGTGGTTTTTCTTGTCAAAACCAGGGGAACGAGTTTTCAAAAAATTTACAGCCGTGGAGTGCGCCGAATGGTATAATGACTTCCCTGTTTATAGGAGAAATGAAAAAAGGAGCAGTGATGCTGTGTGAAAAAACCGGAAGTGGATTATCGAAAATTGACTTTTAAGAATCTGAATGAACCCCAATATGCACATTTGAAATTGCTTTGGGGTTGGATCATTTACTTCGGTTTTTTTGTTCTCACGGAAAGACTGATTCCGGCAGAGCAGTGCTATCCGGTGCACTGCTTTCTGGATGACTGGATTCCTTTCTGCGAGATTTTTTTGATCCCCTATGTGTTTTGGTATTTTCTCATCGCATTTACACTGATATATTTCCTTTTGTACCATGTGGACAGTTTTCGGAAATTGCAAGTTTATCTCATTATTCTCCAAACGGTGGCTATGGCCATTTATATTTTGTTCCCCAACCGGCAGGACTTGCGTCCCGAAACCTTTGCCCGGGACAATTTGCTTACCCGCGGTGTGGCATTTCTTTATAGCATAGACACCAATACCGGCGTTTGTCCGTCCATGCACGTGGCGTATTCCATTGGCATTGCATCTGCATGGCTGAAAGAAAAGGACGTGAAGCGGGGATGGAAGGTTTCTGTGGTGGTGATTGCGGGAATCATCTGCCTGTCGACCATGTTTATCAAGCAACATTCTGCGGTGGATTTTTTCGCTGCGCTGCCCCTTTGCCTATTGGCAGAGTACCTGGTTTATGTGCGAAAAGGGAAGAGAAAAAGAGGCTGATTTTTGCTCTCTGGAAATCCGCACTTGCAAAAATAGGGGGAATTGTTTATAATATTGTATAAATTGTCAAAATGCGGAAATTTGGGCTATGGAGGGCAAGGTTATGGAGGAGCGGATCACCGCGCGAAAAAATCCATTACTCCAACAGGTGAAGCGCTTGCTTTCGTCGAAAAAAGAACGGGAAGCGGCAGGCCTGTTTGTGGCAGACGGCACAAAATTGCTCCATGAGGCCATTCGGCATTATCCGGGACTGGATACGGTGATCCTTGCCGACGGTGTGGAGATTGACGTTCCGGAACAGGTGCGCAAGGTGCGCGTACCAAAGGACGTGATGGAGTCTGTTTCGCCTATGGAAACGCCCCAGGGAGCAGTTTTCCTTTTGAAGCTTCCGGAAAAGACGGCGTTTCAGCCCATGGGCGGCATGCTGCTTTTGGATGGAATTCAGGATCCGGGCAATTTAGGTACGATTCTTCGTACTGCGGATGCACTGGATATTCCTGTGACTTTACTGGAAGGCTGCGCTGATCCGTATAGCCACAAGGTGGTCAGGGCGTCTATGGGCGCAATTTTCCGCCGTCCTGTGGTGCAGGCCACCTGGCAGGAAGTGCAGACCGCCTGCGCGGCGGAAGGTATTCCCGTGGCGGTTACCGCATTATCTTCCCGGGCGCAGGATCTGCGACAGGTGGATATGAAGAAGATGGCTGTGGTGATCGGCAGTGAGGGCAGAGGCGTTTGCCAGGAAATTATGGACGGCGCACAGGCAGAACTGATCATTCCAATGAACCCCAATTGTGAATCCTTGAATGCTGCGGTGGCAGCAACGATTGCGATGTGGCAGATGACAGATAGATAGACAGGAGAGATTTCATGCTGATACATTGGATCTGGCTTTCCACCAGACCCGGTCTTCACGACCGTCAGAAAATAGCGGTACTGGATCATTTCGGTGATCCGGAGGACGTTTATTATGCTGAGAAATCGGCATTTGCTTCCGTGGAGGAACTGACAGAGGAAGCAATTTGCGGGCTGACGGATAAGGATTTGACCGGAGCGGAGAAAATCCTCAGACAATGTGTGGATGATCAAATTCAAATTTGCACTTATCGGGACGGGGCGTATCCCAGCCGGCTGCGGCATATTCCCGATCCACCTTTGGTGCTTTATTGCAAGGGTTATCTTCCGGAACTGGACAGTGTGCCGGTGATCGGTGCGGTGGGTACACGGAAAGCTTCTGCTTACGGAATGAATGTTGCGCAGCGCATAGGTTATCAGATCGCTGCTTGCGGCGGCGTGCTGGTGTCCGGTATGGCTTACGGCATTGATGCCATGGCAATGCAGGGTGCCCTTTTATCCGGAGGCAGTGTGGTTGGCGTACTTGGCTGCGGTGTAGATGTTGTTTATCCTAAAAGTAACCGGCGGCTATATGATGATGTGTTGCGTTGCGGATGCCTGATATCGGAATTTCCGCCGAAGACACCGCCTTATGCATGGAATTTTCCCAAGCGAAACCGGATCATCAGCGGCATGAGCAATGGCGTGGTGGTGATCGAAGCGCCGGAGAAGAGCGGCGCGCTGATCACTGCAAAGCAGGCGTTGGAGCAGGGGAGAGATGTGTTCTGCGTGCCCGGGAATGTGGATATTCCTACCTTTGAAGGGAGCAATGCGTTACTTCGGGATGGTGCGATCCCCGTGCGGAACGGCTGGGACGTGGTGGAAGAATATGCGGCGATGTATCCGGGTAAAGTACATCCGGCGAATGAAAAGGACATGGGCGAGTTTTCCGGAAAAAAAGTGGCGGAAACGGTGATTTCTCCGGTAAAAGAAGCTTATGTTGCCAAAAAGAAAGACAAAAAAGTAATTGACAAGCCTGCGGCTGCATCTTATATTGACATCAACGACATTTTACCGATCCTGTCCGATACACAGCGGTGTGTCGTAGAGCATTTGGCAGGAGAAATGTTGGTGGATGATTTGATTGCCAGCACCGGTATCAGCGCAGCAAAGGTTTCCGCGGCACTGACCATGCTGGAAATCCGGGGTGTTGTGCAGCAGCTTCCGGGAAAGCGTGTTAAATTGAAGTAAAACCTTAAATTATGGAGGTCAGGAATGGGAAAACCATCCAAATTGGTAATTGTAGAGTCGCCTTCCAAGGCTAAGACCATTGGAAAGTATCTGGGCTCGGATTATATCGTAAAGGCAAGCATGGGCCATTTGCGGGATCTGCCCAAGAGCACCATGGGTATAGATTTGGAACGGGGCTTTACGCCAAAGTATCTGCCTGTGGCAGGTAAGGAAGAATTGATCAAGGAACTGAAAAAGCTGGCGGCTGAGGCGGATACCGTGTATCTGGCAACGGACCCGGACCGGGAGGGCGAAGCCATCTCCTGGCACTTGAAGGAACTGCTCAATTTGCCGGAAAAGAAGACCCGACGGGTGACCTTTAATGAGATCACCCAGAAGGTGGTTCAGGAATCTATCCAGAATCCCCGGGATATTGACTATGACCTGGTGGATGCCCAACAGGCCCGGCGGATTATGGACCGGATTGTGGGCTATCAGCTTTCTCCGCTGCTGTGGAAAAAGGTGCGCAGAGGTCTTTCTGCGGGCCGGGTTCAGTCTGTGGCTACCAGACTGGTGGTTGATCGGGAGAATGAAATCCGGGCATTTCAGTCCAAGGAATATTGGTCCTTAGAAGTGACTTTGGAACGGGAAAACAAGCCCGGTTCTTTTGTGGCCCAATATTACGGTACAGATAAAAAGCAGGAGCTTCAAAATGAAGCACAGGTGCAAAAGGTGATTGATGATATTACCGGAAAGACCTTTACCGTCACCCAAGTGAAAAAAGCGGAGAAAAAGCGCTCTTCTGCGCCCCCTTTTACTACCTCTACCTTGCAGCAGGAGGCATCCCGGAAGCTGAATATGACCCCCAAGCGCACTATGAGCGTTGCGCAGCAGCTTTATGAAGGTGTTGACGTGGCAGGAGAGGGCACATTGGGTTTAATCACCTATATGCGTACGGACTCTCTGCGCCTTTCCAATGAGGCAATGGATGCGGCAGCGGATTATATCCGGGAGCGCTACGGTAAGGCTTATTACTATGGCAAGCACCATGTGTATAAGACCAAGTCCGGCGCTCAGGACGCTCACGAAGCCATTCGTCCAACTTATGTGCATCTGGATCCGGAGCGGATTCAGAGCAGTCTGACCCGGGAGCAGTATCGGCTTTATAAGCTCATTTGGAGCCGTTTCCTGGCATCTCAGATGGCCAATGCGTTGTATGATACGGTTTCGATCGATGCCGAGTGCGCCGGTCATGTGTTCCGTTCTAGCCATCAGAGTGTAAAGTTCCCCGGTTTCATCGCGGTTTATGAAGAAGGCCGGGATGACGATGGGGAGTCTGTGGGCGCTGCGCTGCCCGATTTGCAGGAAGGGGAAAAGGCCCGAACTGTTGATATGGAGAAACAGCAGCATTTCACCCAACCTCCTGCCCGGTATACTGAGGCAACATTGGTCAAGGCCATGGAAGAAAAGGGAGTTGGCCGTCCTTCTACCTATGCGTCCACGGTTTCGACCATTCAGGACAGGGAGTATGTAGTAAAGGCGGAGAAACGTCTTGCACCTACGGCATTGGGTGAAGTTGTGAACGGATTGATGATGGAACGCTTTGTGGATATCATCGACGTGGAATTTACTGCCGGAATGGAGAATCAGTTGGATGCGGTGGAAGAGGGTAAACGCGACTGGAAGGATGTTCTTTCTGCCTTTTATGCCGGTTTCCACCAGGAAATGGTGGAGGCAGAAGCTGCTTTGGAAGGTTCCAGACTGAAAGTGCCCGAGGAAGAGACTGAGGAGCTTTGCGATGTTTGCGGCAGAAAAATGGTGGTCAAGGTAGGTCGTTTTGGCAAGTTCCTTGCCTGTCCCGGCTGGCCGGAGTGTAAAAACACCAAGCCCATTGCAGAAAAAATGCCCGGTCGCTGCCCGAAGTGCGGAAGTGGCCTGATTAAGCGCAAGTCGAAAAAGGGTTATGCCTATTATGCTTGCGAAAAGGGTTCAGAATGCGGTTTTATGAGCTGGGATGTGCCTACGGAGCATGACTGCCCGGAATGCGGACAAAGCTTGTTCAAAAAGTCCGGCAGAGGCAAGATGAAGCCTTTTTGCATCAACGAAAAATGCAGTTTGTTCCTTCCTGAGGATAAAAGGGGATACTACAAGAAAAAGGCGGGAGAGGAGACCCGGGAGGTAAAGAAACCGGTGAAAAAGTCTGCCAAAAAGACCAAGGAGAAGTAAATATGACCAAGGTAAAAGTCATCGGAGCAGGTCTTGCCGGCTCTGAGGCAGCGTGGCAGCTGGCCCAGCGGGGAATCCAGGTGGAGCTTTATGAGATGAAGCCTCAGAAGAAATCTCCTGCGCACCACAGCGATTACTTTGCAGAGCTGGTTTGCTCCAATTCTTTTCGGGGCGACCGTCTGGAAAATGCGGTGGGTTTGCTGAAAGAGGAACTTCGCCGCTGCGACAGTTTAATCATGTCCTGCGCAGAGCAGACCCGGGTAGAAGCCGGCGGCTGTTTGGCGGTGGACCGGGTGGGTTTCGCTCAAAAGGTAACGGAGAAGATCAACCGCCATCCCAACATTACCGTGATCTCTCAGGAGGTGACGCAGATGCCGGAAGGGCCGGTGATCATCGCCACAGGCCCGCTTACATCGGATTCGTTGTCCGATGCCATCGGCAGCTATTTCGGAAGTGAGCATCTGCATTTTTTTGATGCCGCCGCGCCATTGATTACGGCAGACTCCGTGGATATGGATCTGGCCTGGTGGCAGAGTCGATATGACCGGGGAACGCCCGATTATATCAACTGCGCCATGAATCAGGAGGAGTATTGCGCCTTTGTGGAGGCACTGGTGACCGCAGAGGAGGCGGAAGTCCACGGCTTTGAGGACAGCAATGTCTTTGAGGGATGTATGCCTGTGGAGGTTATGGCCCGCCGTGGCGTGGATACACTTCGCTTTGGACCGATGAAGCCGGTGGGCCTTGTGGATCCGAAAACCGGTAAAGAGCCTTACGCAGTGGTTCAGCTTCGGCAGGATAATGCAGCCAAGTCTGTGTTTAATCTGGTGGGTTTTCAGACGCATCTGAAATTTGGTGAGCAAAAGCGGGTGTTTTCCATGATTCCTGCTCTGCGGAACGCAGAATATGTTCGTTATGGCGTGATGCACCGCAATACGTTTTTACAGAGTCCGAAGCTATTGGACCATTTTTATGCAGACCGGAGAAATCCGATGGTTGCCTTTGCCGGCCAAATGACCGGAGTGGAAGGCTATGTGGAAAGTACTGCGTCAGGCTACCTGGCGGCGGTAGCCATGGCTGCAAAGGTCAATGGCAGACCCGAACCGGAGTTTCCCAAGACCACGGCCATTGGCGCATTGGGCTATTACATCAGTGACAAATCGATTGAAAATTTTCAACCGATGAACATTAATTTCAGTATCATTGCTCCTCTGGAAAAGAGGATTCGCAAGAAAGCGGAGAAAAATCTTGCCATCGCGGAGCGTTCTTTGACGCAGATCGATGCGATGGTGGCAAATGGGATTTAGGAGGCGCTGCTATGAAGATCATTTTGGACGCAATGGGCGGTGACCATGCGCCGGAGGCACCGGTGCTGGGCGCTGTGGAAGCGGCGAGAAAATACGGAATCCAGGTTACATTGGTAGGCCGCGGAGAGCAGATCCTGTCGGTTTTGAGAAAAGCAGGTATTGATAATTTGCCTCAGGGTATTGAGATCGCCAATGCAGACGATGTGGTGGATATGCGCGACGATCCGGCCAGCATTATTCATAAGAGAAAGAATTCCTCTATGGTAGTGGGCTTGAAAATGCTCTCTGACGGACAGGGCGATGCCTTTGTTTCTGCCGGAAGCACCGGCGCACTGCTTACCGGCGCAACGCTGCTTGTGAAGCGGGTCAAGGGAATCCGCCGGGCAGCTATGGGACCTGCTATGCCTAATAAAGTTGGCGGAAAGACAGTGATCCTGGACTGTGGTGCCAATGCTGAGTGCACCCCCGAATTTTTGCTCCAATTCGGTCTGGTAGGTTCTTTGTACGCCAAGAAGACCTATGGCGTGGAGAATCCCAGGGTGGGTCTTTTGAACATCGGCACGGAGGATTCCAAAGGAACGCCGCTGCAAAAGAAGGCCTATGCCTTGCTGCAAGAGGCGGGCGACCGGGGACTTATCAATTTTGTGGGCAATGCGGAAGCCAGAGATGTGCCCTTGGGCGCGGTGGATGTTGTGGTGTGTGACGGCTTTTCCGGTAATGTGCTGCTAAAATCCATTGAGGGTACGGCCATGTTCATGGGCAGCCTTATGAAACATAAGATTTTCAAACGGAATGTTTTTTCCGGTATCGGTTATCTGTTCTGCAAGCCGGGTGTGGATGAAGTGATGAAGATGCTTGACTACCGGGAAATTGGAGGTACGGAATTTTTGGGTATCCGCAAGCCGGTAATCAAGGCCCACGGTTCTTCTGATGCGCTTGCTTTCTGCAATGCGCTGCGCCAGGCACAGACGGCAGCGGAGTGTGATATTTCCAAGGAACTGGAAGAGGGCCTTGCCAAGATCGCAGACATAAAGGAGAGAGAAGATGATTAAAGAGCTGGAAACCGCCATCGGCTATCGGTTCAAAAACATCTCTTACTTGCAAAACGCGCTGGCCCATTCTTCCTATGCCAACGAGCGGTGGCACGATGGATTGAAGAGCAATGAACGACTGGAATTTCTGGGTGACAGTATTCTGGGCATGGTGGTGGCGGAGTATTTGTACCGCAATTTCCCAGACCGGCTGGAAGGTGAGCTGACCCGCATGCGGGCGGACATGGTCTGCGAGCGTGCTTTGGCTGAGATTGCCGTGAAGCTTGACCTGGGCAAGCATATTTTGCTTGGCAAGGGCGAGGAGCAGGGCGGTGGACGCAGCCGCGGATCGATTCAAGCAGATGCGGTGGAGTCCATTATTGCCGCTTGTTATCTGGACGGAGGCATGGATGCTGCCAGAGGATTTATAGAGCGATTTGTTTTGTGCCGTGTTCCGGTGACAAAGCTGAAAAATACCGATTATAAGACAGCCTTGCAGGAATTGGTCCAGCAGAGGAAAAATCAGATCATTCAGTATGTATTGGTGGGAGAAACCGGCCCCGATCATGATAAACAGTTCCGGGTCAATCTGCTGTTGAACGGTGAAATGATGGGTACCGGCACAGGCGGCAGCAAGAAAAAAGCAGAGCAAGAGGCGGCAAAAGCTGCAATGGAAGTTCTGCAAGAGAAAAAGTAAGGAGAAATGTTATGGCGTTGCTTCACGTAACCGTAGATACCTTTCAGCAGGAGGTGCTGGAAAGCACCCAGCCGGTGATTTTGGATTTCTATGCGGATTGGTGCGGCCCTTGCCGGATGATCGCACCGGTTTTAGAAGAGATCGCGGCAGAAAATCCGGATATTAAAGTGTGTAAGGTAAATGTGGATAAAGATCCGCAGCTGGCCATACGTTATCAGGTGGCAAGTATTCCGCTGCTGCTGGCGTTTCGCAACGGCAAAGTGGTGAATCAAGCGCTGGGCGTTCGCTCAAAAGAGCAGATTTTGGCGCTGCTTGACTAAAATAATGGTGGAAACCTCCCCGGGGATGTGTTATACTAACCGTAGAACCGTCCGGCAAGGGGAGGTTTCCTTTTGCCTATGTTGAGAGGAGTTTTGGCTATGGACACCATTGCTGTAAAGAAAATATCCCCCAAGGCCATTTTACCTACCTATGGCAGCGCAGAGGCCGCGGGAGCGGATCTTTACGCCTGTTTGGAAGAGCCTGTGACCATTGGCCCCGGTGAGACCGCCTGGATTCCCACGGGAATTGCCATGGAAGTGCCCAAAGGCTGCGCCGGTTTGATCTATGCCCGGAGCAGTATGGGTGTGAAACGGGGACTTGCGCCTGCCAATAAGGTGGGTGTGATCGACAGTGATTACCGGGGAGAGATCCGGGTGGTTCTTCTGAATCATGGAAAAGAGCCGCAAACTGTTTCCCACGGGGAACGGGTGGCCCAGATGATTATCACACCCGTTGTGACACCTGCATATGTGGAGGTTCCGGAGTTGAGCGATACAGACCGGGGAACCGGCGGTTTCGGTTCAACCGGTAAATAAATTCTTAACAAGTAAAGAAAGAAAATTTGTTTAATTTTTATAATATACTTTTGTGCCAAAGTTTTTTATAATATAATTGCCAGATATGGCAATCCATGAGAAGAGATTTGGAGAATTTTATGGAAATTTTAAGTGCGATCATTCAACTGTTGGGTGGCTTGGCCATGTTCCTTTATGGTATTGAGGTCATGGGCGATGGCTTGAAGAACAGTTCCGGCGCGGCTTTGAAGCGGGTGCTGGAAAAGGTTACAGGGAATGTGGTCATGGGTGTTTTAACCGGTGCACTGGTTACTGCTGTGATCCAGAGCTCTACGGCAACCATCGTTTTGACTGTTGCGCTCATCGGTGCAGGCGTGTTGAGCTTGAAGCAGGCTACTTCCATCGTTATGGGCGCGAATATCGGCACAACCATCACCGCTCAAATCATTCGCCTTGGCTCAATTGAGGCCGGGGATAACTGGTTCTTGTGGCTGTTCGATACGGACACGCTGGCTCCTGTTGCGCTGGTGGTGGGTATCGTTCTGTTCATGTTTATAAAGAGTAAATCCGCAAAGACCATCGGTGATATTTTCATTGGCTTTGGTGTTTTGTTTATCGGCTTGAATTTGATGACCGCCGGCGTAAAACCTTTGATCGGCACAGATGCGTTTACCTCATTGCTGGGCCTTTTGACGAATCCGCTTTTTGGCATTTTGTTTGGTTTGGTGCTGACGGTGATCGTGCAGAGCTCCTCTGCAACAGTTGGTATGCTCCAAACAGTGGCTGCTGTGCCCGGTTCCGGTGTAACATTTGCTATGGCATATCCCATTATTATGGGCATTAATCTTGGCACCTGTATTACTACCGCTATGGTTTGCTCCATCGGCACATCCAATGACGCCAAGCGTACCGGCGTGGTGCATATTGCATTTAATACCATCGGTACAGTTCTGTTTATGGTGGCAATGAGTCTGATGCAGCATTTTGCTGTGTTTGGCGCTGAATTTTGGTCTGCTACTGTGGATAGCGGCGGCATAGCCAACTTCCAGACGATTTTTAATCTGATTACGGCAGTTCTTCTGATCCCGTTCTCTAATCTTTTGGTAAAGCTGTCGCTTTTGATTATCAAAAAGCAAAAGCACGATGCCATTCGCCATCCGGAGCTGCTGACTCTGGACGAGAAGCTTTATATTTCTCCCGCTGTTGCCGTATCTGAGGCAACTAAGGCCGTCGCGGTGATGGGTGAGGTAGCAAAGGACAACTTTGCCAGAGGCTGCGCGCAGCTGTTTAACTATGATGAGGCGCTGAACAAGGAAGTGGATGAAGACGAAAATTGTCTGGATCAGTTTGCTGATGCATCCAGTCAGTTCTTGATCGGCCTTTCCAAGGTAGTTGAAACAGAGAAGGATAACCGTCAAGTGGATATGCTGATGCAGGCTGTTCCCAATTTTGAGCGTGTGGGTGATTACGCGACCAATTTTGTGGAGATGGCGCAAAAGCTTCATGCTGAGCAGGCCACCTTCTCGGAGAACGCAAGGAAAGAATTGCGGATTTTGAGTGATGCGGTGGATGAGATCCTTTCCATTACTGTGGATGCTTTCCGCTATGATGACAATGAGAAAGCAAAGGCCATTGAGCCTTTGGAAGAGACCATTGACGATATGGTCATGATTCTGAAAGACCGGCACACCCAGCGCTTGAAGACAGGCGAGTGCAATGTTGGCTCCGGTTTGATATTTATGGACGTGCTCACTTATATGGAACGTGCTTCTGACCAGTGTTCGTCCATTGCTGTTACTTTGCTGGCAAGAGAAAATACCGGCATTTTGCACAATCACTACGATTACCTTCGGGAAATCCATGAGGGCAACGATGAAGCATACCGTGATGAACTGAATCGGCGTCGTGAACAATATATCACTCCGCTGATCCAGATTAAATAATGAAAGGTAAGTGTAATTTATGGTTAAGACAAGATTGGGCGTTTCTACAAAAATTTTGGGTGCCGCCGCGCTACTGGTGTTCTGCTTTGGCGGTTATCTTCCCGGCTTGGTACTGGCAGGATACATTCTGCTGTTTGAGGCGGATGAGAATCTGCGGGGCACCGCTCTGGTTGCGACCGGCTTGCAGCTGGGTTTCTCTTTGCTGGTGTATGCTGTGGGTTTCTTGCCCGATCTGCTGGGTATCATCGAGTCCTTTATGAACATCTTGAATGTTTATGCGGACTGGTACATTATCCACAGATTACAGAATCTGATGGTCAGCATTTGCAATGTGGCCCGTTATGTAATCATGGTGCTGCTGGCCGGTGCTTGCCTTGTTGGTAAACCTGTGGTTCCCGGCTTCTTTAAAAAGTTGGCCGAATAAGGAAATGAAATAAAAAAGCGCTGCTTATGCAGCTTTTTTTTGTTTGTAAATTAGTAGAACAAAATGTCTGAATAAGTGGGGTAGGGCCAGTAGGTCTTATCGGTTAGCTGTTCCAGCATATCAGCATGTTCTCTGAGTACCTGCATATCTGCAACGATTACCTTGCGGAAATAATCTGCCGCAGCTTGGTTGCTGGTATGGGGAACTGCGGTTAGATCGCTTTGCAGTTTTTCATGGGCGGCATACAGTGCATCGGTGTGCTTGGAAAGCTTGCTGAGCAGCAATTTTTCTGCCTCACAGGGGATGCCCAGCGGGGTTTTCCGCTCTACCGCCTTGGCAAGATCCGAACTGTAACGCAGCGATGCGGGAAGGATCTGCTGCATCACCATATCCAAACTGGTTCTTGCTTCGATGTTGATCAGCTTGCAATAGGATTCCAGGTGAATTTCATAGCGAGCATGGAACTCTGTTTCCGTGTAGATGCCGTGGGAAGTGACCAGATCAATGTTTTTTCTGGAGAAATAGTGGGGCAGTGCCTCAGCGGTGGAGCTGAAATTGCTCAGGCCACGGCGCTGGGCCTCCTGTTTCCACTCCTCTGAGTATCCATTGCCGTCAAACAGAATCCGTTGATGGTTGGTAAAGGCATCGCATACCAGCTTTTGCAGAGCAGCGTCAAAATCGTCGGCATTTTCCAGAATGTCAGCAAATTTCCGCAGTTCTTCTGCCATGATGGTGTTCAGCGCAATATTGGGACCGGCGATAGACTGGGAAGAGCCAGGCATACGGAATTCAAACTTGTTGCCGGTGAATGCCAGGGGGCTGGTACGGTTTCGGTCAGTGGTATCCCGGGGGATTGCGGGCATCACGTCCACACCGATGCGCATTACGCTCTTTTCCGGATCCTGATAGTTGGTGCCGTCGATAATAGAGCGCACAACTGCGTACAATTCATCACCCAGGAAGATGGAAATAATGGCGGGAGGTGCTTCGTTGGCACCAAGACGATGGTCATTGCCGGCAATAGCAACGGTGCAGCGCAGGAAGTCCTGATATTCATCAACGCCTTGAATAAAGGCTGCCAGGAAAACCAAAAACTGGGCGTTTTGCCTTGGGGTTTGACCCGGCTTGAACAAGTTACGGCCGGTATCGGTACCTAAGCTCCAGTTGTTGTGTTTGCCGGAGCCATTGACACCTTCAAAGGGTTTTTCATGGAGCAGGCAAACCAAATCATGCTTTGCAGCGCACTTTTTCAGAATTTCCATGATCAGCTGATTGCTGTCGCAGGCGTTGGAAGCATCGGAGAAGATGGGCGCTAATTCATGCTGACAGGGTGCGCCTTCGTTGTGCTTGGTTTTGGACAGAACACCCAGCCGCCAAAGCTGTTCATCCAGATCCTTCATAAAGGTGGAGACCCGGGTGCGAATGGTGCCAAAATAGTGATCGCCCAATTCCTGACCTTTGGGGGGCAACGCGCCGAAGAGCGTGCGGCCGGTGAGCCGCAGGTCTTCCCGCTGGGCGTATAAAGCTTTGGGGATCAGGAAATACTCCTGTTCTGCGCCTACGGAAACATGGACGCGCTTGGTTTGATCATCACCGAAAAGACGTAAAATCCGGAGTGCTTCCCGGGAAACCTCATCCAGAGACCGGAGCAGGGGAGTCTTTTTGTCCAATGCTTCGCCGGTATAGGAGAAAAAGCAGGTGGGAATGTACAAACTGCCATCTTTTACAAAGGCATAGGCAGTGGGGTCCCAGGCGGTGTAGCCCCGGGCTTCAAAGGTTGCCCGAAGACCGCCGGAGGGGAAGGAGCTGGCATCGGGTTCGCCACGAACCAATTCCTTGCCGGAAAATTCCATAATCACTTTGCCATCGCCGGTGGGGGTGATGAACGAATCGTGCTTTTCCGCAGTGATGCCGGTCATGGGCTGGAACCAATGGGTATAGTGGGTTGCGCCTTTCTCAATTGCCCAGAGTTTCATGGCCTCTGCAATGCCGTTTGCCACGTCGAGTGGCAGAGCGGAGCCGGTGCAGATACATTGCTTCCAGGCGTCATAGGTGTCAGCCGCCAGATATTGCTTCATGGTGGCATCGTTAAAAACATCTGTGCCGAAGATCTCGGGTACATTCAAAATTGGATTCATATTAACGCATCCTTTCCGGTGGGAATATGATGAGGTGCGGATATTTATCTAAGATAAAACAATACATAGTAATTTTATGTGAAAAGGGAATAAAAAGCAAGGGGGGATTTTCCATGAATTTACGTGTTGCGGAGCATAAGATTTGTGCAAGGAAGACAAATTACAGAAAAAATGAAATTTTAAATATACAGATATTGCATTTTTTTGCCTGATAGTATATAATAAGCCCAATGTTTGCAGAAAATCAATCGGAGGATGACGGAAATGCCAAGCTATTCTTGCAGAACGAAAGAAGAATTGCGGCAGGAGCAGAGCAAGTTGCTGGCTCGTTATGCTGAGTTAAAAGAAGAAAATCTACACTTGGATATGTCCCGGGGTAAACCCAGCAGATTGCAGCTGGATCTGGTCAGCGATATGCTGACGGTGCTTACGGACCCCAAGGAGTGTATAGTCAAGAATGAGGACAGCCGTAATTACGGTAATTTGGCAGGTCTGGCCTGTGCAAGAGAGTATTGGGCGGATGTGCTGGGTTGCAAGCCGTCACAAACTTTTGTAGGTGGTAACGCCAGCCTGAGTCTGATGCACGATTTGATCGCCCGGGCGTACACTCATGGTTTGACGGATAGTCCCCGGCCCTGGTGTAAGGAAGAGAAGATCAAGTTCTTGTGTCCTGCCCCCGGTTATGACCGGCATTTTCGTATTACGGAATTGTATGGCTTTGAGATGATCACGGTAAATATGACTCCCGACGGTCCGGATATGGATGCTGTGGAGGAATGGGTGAAAGACCCTGCTGTGAAGGGAATTTGGTGTGTGCCGAAGTATTCCAATCCCCAGGGTTATACCTATTCACAGGAGACGGTGGATCGTTTTGCTAATTTGAAGCCTGCCGCGCCGGATTTTGCTATTATGTGGGATAACGCTTACTGCGTACATGAATTTGAGGGTGAGTTTGAGCCTTTCCGGGATATCATTTCCCTGTGCGCTGATGCCGGGCGGCCCAATATGGTGTATGAATTTGCTTCCACGTCTAAAATTACATTCCCCGGCGCCGGTATTTCTGTTATGGCATCTTCGGAAGAGAATATTGAATATCAGCTGAAATTGGCTTCTGTGCAGACCATTTCTTATGACAAGATTAATCAGCTGCGCCATGTGAAGTATTTGAAAAATCGGGAGCATACGCTGGAACTAATGAAGCGGCATGCGGAAATCATGGCGCCGAAATTCCAGATGGTGCTTCGTATGCTTCGGAAGGAATTGACCAATAAGGGCATTGCCCACTGGCATCATCCTAAGGGCGGTTATTTTGTGTGCGTAGCGGCTATGCCGGGCACAGCAAAGCGTACTTTGGAGCTGTGCCGTGAAGCAGGTGTGGTTTTAACGCCTGCGGGCGCCACTTATCCCTACGGCATTGATCCACAGGACTCTATGATTCGGATCGCGCCCAGCCTGCCCCCGGTGGAGGAGCTAGAAAAGGCAATGCGGGTATTGTGCACCAGCTTGCGTTTGGCGGCGTTGGAGAAGCTGCTGTGAGTAAAAACTGCCGAATCTGTCGATTACTGCAAGAACATATTGATTTGCTGCGTTATCTTTTGTTTGGCGCACTTACGACCTTGGTAAATTTTCTGATTTATTTTCCTTGCTATAATCTATTGTTTCTGGGTGCTGCGGTTAGCAATATGATTGCATGGATTGTTTCGGTGGCATTTGCCTTTGTGACCAACAAGCAATTTGTATTTCAAAGCAATGATTGGCATAAAAAGACATGGCTTGGGGAACTTGTAAAGTTTACAGGCTGCCGTCTGGCTTCTGGTGTCATGGAAACGTCAATTTTGTGGGTTGCGGTAGATATGCTGCGCTGGAACGGAAATGGGTTCAAAATTCTGGTATCCATTCTTGTAGTGATCTTTAATTATATAGGCAGCAAATGGTTCGTATTTAATAAAACCCGGTAGATAATCTACCGGATTTTGTTTATTTTCCGTATTTTTGTTTTAAGTATAAAACCGCCTGGCGGTAGCCCTCTAAACCTTGGCCCTTAATGGTTTTTTCACAGTATAGGCCAGGATAGGAGACCTGACGGAAGGGTTCTCGTTCGTCTACCTGGGAAATGTGTACTTCAACTGCCGGAAGAGAAACAGCTTTTAATGCATCCAAAATGGCGATGCTGGTGTGGGTATAGGCAGCAGGATTGATCACGATGGCATCAGCTGTACCGAGGCAGGCTTGTATGGCATCTACAATTGCACCCTCGTGGTTAGACTGAAATTGAGTGATCTCAATATTTTCTTCCTTAGCCACGTTGTTAAGCAGATCCAGCAGATTCTCAAATGTCTGTTTGCCGTAAATATCCGGCTCCCGGATACCCAGCATATTGATGTTTGGACCGTTAATAACCGTGATTTTCATGTTATTTCCTCCAAAAGTTTCAGGATGGCTGCAAGAGTTTGTTCCGGTGTTCCGTTATTATCCACTGCATAGTCGGCAAATTGCCGATAAAGGGGCAGCCGGGTGTTGTACATTATTTCCAGGGAGTTGCTTTGGGATAGGGGTCGGCCCTGGGTGGGGAGTTTGGAAATATTACGCTCCAAGGCAATAATAATGCCGTTTTGGTGAAGCAAAGGATAGTTCTCCTCCCGGGTGACGCAGCCGCCTCCGGTGGCGATCACGTGGCCGGAGCGTTTTCCCAGATCGGCGAGGATCGTGGTTTCCTTTTTCCGAAAGTCTTCTTCGCCTTCCTGGGCGAAAATTTCCGGAATGGTTACGCCATAGGCGTTGACCAAGGCTTCATCGGCGTCGATAAAGGTTTTGTCAAGGGCATTTGCCAGCATTTTACCCAGGGTGCTTTTTCCGCATCCGGGCATGCCAATGAGAATGATATTCTCAATTTGTTGCCTCAGCTTTTGATAAATATGTTCAATAGATTTTTCCGGAAAGGTGATATTCTGAAACAGCTCCGAAGCTTCTTTCGCCTGCGCGACCAGCATCCAAAGGCCGTTGCAGCAGGGAATATTGCGTTTTTCTGCGTCTAAAAGCAGCGCTGTTTTGCCCGGATTGTAGATCAGATCAACCACAAACTCCAAATGAGAGAATTGATTCAGATCAATGGGCGTTTCGCCGTTATTTGGATACATTCCCACAGGCGTGCAGTTGCAAATGATAGCAGCATCTCGGTGCAGGACAAGATTTTGGTAGTTATTCTCTCCGGAACGGGAGATTACAATAACGTCGCCACCCAGCTCACGAAGAACCGCAGATGCAGTCACAGATGCGCCACCGCTGCCCAGCACAAGACATTTCTTGCCCATGGGCTTTACGCTGTAATGGTTTAACATGGACTGAAAACCGTAATAGTCGGTATTGTGACCCAGTAGACTTCCGTCCGGCTGGCGAACTATGGTGTTTACAGATCCCAGCTTTTCCGCAGTGGGCGTTAAATTGCAGTAGGGGAGCACGGCTTTTTTATAGGGTATGGTAACGTTGATGGCGTCGTAATCACCGTGCAGCAAAAACTGCTCTAATTCCTCCGGCTCTATTTCAAACAGTTGGTAGGGATAGTTTCCCAAGCAGCTGTGAATTTGCGGGGAAAAGCTGTGTCCAAGTTTGCGGCCTAAAAGTCCAGCTTTCATTACATAACCTCGCTGTAACTGCCCAAATATTTGAATTCTTCGCACAAGTCATCCAACTCGCACATGAGCTGGATAAACTCGTCAGAATATATGGAGGTTTCCAAATCAAAGTAGAACATGAACTCAAAATCCCGTTCCGGCAGAGGCCTGGATTCCAGTTTTGTTACATTGATGCCCAGACTATACAATCTGGCCAGAACCTTATACAGTGCGCCCGGGCGGTGATTGAGCACCATCATGATACTGGTTTTGTCAGAGCCGGGGTAGATTTCCATGTTTTTGGTGATGCAGATAAACCGGGTGTAGTTATTTCCGTTGTCCTGAATGGAGGCAGCAAGATTTTTTAGATTGTAAAGCGCTCCACAGCTGCGGCTGGCCAGGGCAGCAACGTCCGTTCGCCCGGATTTGGATACCATTTCTGCGGCAACGGCGGTGTTTTCCACAGGCGTGATTTTCACGTTTTTCAGCTGGCTTAAAAAGTCTGAGCATTGTCCGATTGCTTGTTCGTGGGAATAGATCTCCCGAATGTTATTCATATCAGCACCGGGATTCGCCAGAAGATTATGATCAACTTTCAGCCGAATACTGCGAACGATGGATAAATTATGCCGGATCATCAGGTC
The DNA here is from genome assembly GCA_045589195.1 of Faecousia sp. GTDB lineage: Bacteria > Bacillota > Clostridia > Oscillospirales > Oscillospiraceae > Faecousia. The sequence continues at coordinate 19,265 of JAZNFY010000022.1, forward strand.
ATAAACTTTTTTTACAGAACCGGCAGTGGAATTCTCAATGGGCAGAATGCCATATTGACACAGACCTTGCTCAATGGCGGTGAAGACGCCGTCAAAGTTTTTGAAATACATAATGAAGGGGTTTTTGAAGATCTTTTCGCAGGCGATCTGGGAATAGGCGCCTTCCACGCCCTGGCAAGCCACCATGGCCTGTTGGGGAAACAGCTTGGGCGTATTGTCAATGGCGCTGCGGATCTGATTGTACAGGGGAGAAAGGGTGTTGTTGCGCTTGCTTTGGTAGCTGCGGCTCAGCTCAAACAGCAAATCGTAAAGAACCCGGGAATAGTTTGCCATTTCTGGGCCGGCTTTTGCAGCTACGTCCGTCAACTTTTCCCGCTCTCGGGCAGGAACGAAAACAGGAAGCTGATTTTCTTTTTTGTAATCAGCAATTTGGGCGGCAATGTCCATGCGTGCGCAGAAAAGGCGCACAAGTTCGTCGTCGATCTTATCAATATTTTTACGCAGTTCAGTTAATTCCATGAGAAATTCCTCCTATTTTGAAGCCAAATAAGCATCGAAAATTGCAATTGCAGCAGCTGCCTCCACCACAGGGACAGCTCTTGGCAGGATACAGGGATCGTGACGGCCCTTGACCTGAATGGACACAGGTGTCATTTTGGAAAGGTCAACTGTTTGCTGGGTCTTTGCGATGGAAGGAGTGGGTTTTACTGCCACCCGGAGGATCAGAGGCATGCCGTTGGTGATGCCTCCCAGGATACCGCCCGCATGGTTGGTTAAGGTGCAGATTTGGCCGTTTTGGACGGTGAATGGGTCATTGTTTTCACTGCCCAAAAGGTCGTTTACTCCAAAACCGGCGCCAAAATCCACACCTTTTACTGCGGGAATACCGTACATAATGGCGGCAAGACGGCTCTCCATGCCGGCGAACATAGGGCCGCCCAAGCCAATGGGCAAGCCGGTGACGGCACATTCGATGATGCCGCCTACGCTGTCGCTATTGGATCTTGCAGCGGCTATGGCTGCTTTCATTTTCTCTCCCGCCTCGGTAGAAAGAACGGGGAAATCGGAGCTTATCCGGTCAATGGCCGGATCCATGGGGTTAAAAGGCTCATCGGTTATTTGACCGATGGATTTTATGTGGGCGCCGATTTGAACACCCATCTGGGAAAGCCATTGTTTGCAAAGCCCACCTGCAATGCACAGGGGAGCGGTTAGACGCCCGGAAAAATGGCCGCCACCGGCAACATCATGTTCGTTTCCGTATTTTACAATGGCGGTGTAGTCCGCATGGCCGGGGCGGGGACAAATTTTCAGATTGTCGTAGTCACCGGAGCGGGTGTTGCGGTTGTGTATGATTGCAGTAATGGGAGTACCGTCGGTAAGACCGTTTGTAATGCCGGCTTGGAATTCCGGTTGATCCTGTTCTTTTCGGGGAGTGGACCAGGCGTTGTTACCCGGTGCGCGGCGATCCATAAACTGCTGCAATTGGGCAAAGTCTACCGGAAGGCCGGCAGGAATTGCCTCCAAAGTCATACCAATATACGGATCGTGGGATTGACCGAAAATGGATATTTTTAAATTTTCACCATAGGTGCTTCGCATACGGATCCTCCTAATCGGCGGTATTCCTCCCAGAAACTGGGGTAGGATTTGTTTGTGGCTTGGGCTTGCAAAATGGTCACCGGTTCTTTGCAAACGGTTGCGGCAATGGCAGCTGCCATTGCGATTCGGTGGTCGTTGACACTGTCTACTGTGCCACCCCGAAGACCTGTACCAAAGACTGTTAAGGAGTCTTCGGTGGCTTCGGCCTTTCCGCCTAATTGGCAGATCATATTGACTGTGGATGATACCCGGTCTGATTCTTTCAGGCGAAGGCGCTGGATATGGGTAAACGTGGCGCCCTTATTTGCAGCGGCAGTAACTGCAAGAATGGGAACAAGATCGGGAATGTCCGATATGTCAACGGTGATATTCCCGGACAGTTGAGGAAGAATGGTGGCTGCTGCTTTATCGCCCTGGCAGGACTGCTCAGAAAGGTTGGTTACTGTTACTGAATTGCCCAGTTGTCTTGCTGCAAGGAAAAAGGCGCCGTTACTCCAATCGCCTTCAACTGTGACGGTGCCGGGACTGTGATATTGAGGTGCGGAAAACAGAGTCATTGCTTTTCTGGTCATTTCAATATAGGGCTTTGATTCTATATTTCCGGTAATTTCCAAGGTGCTTTCGCCTGTCATTAGGGAATGGGCGAACATTAGTCCGGTAATGAATTGGCTGGACACACTGCCGTTAATGGAATAACTGCCTGGTTTCAGCTTGCCGCGGCAACGCAGAGTGTCAGCGGTGGGGCGGGTGATTTCACAGCCCATGCGCATTAGCTCCCCGTCCAGGGGAGAAAGAGGGCGGCTGGGCAGCCGTCCTGCCATGGTAAAGGTAGCATCGACACCCAATGCAGCCACAATGGGCAGCATAAACCGCAGGGTTGAGCCGCTTTCACCGCAGTGAAGTGTGGCATGGGTGGGAATATTTCTGACGGGAGTTACGTGATAGCCATATTCTGAGCGGATGATATCCGCGCCCAAGGCCCGCAGGCAGTTTGCGGTTGCCTCCATGTCCAGATTGGTTTGGGGGCAAATAAGTTGTGTGGGACTGTCTGAGAAAGCAGCGCAGATCAGATAACGGTGGGCCTGGGATTTAGAGGGGATGGCCGCCACCGTGCCGCTGAGCTTTCGGGGCTGAATGGTCAGATCCATATTACATTCCTGCTTCTATAAAGGATTTTAACTGGGGAACTTCAATGGGGTGAATGATGCAGTTGCCAATACTTTTCGGAACAATTAAATGCACAGTATCACCGGTGCGTTTTTTGTCGGAAAGCGCAGCGGTGAAAATGTCCTCCGGAGCATAGGGTACGGCGGTGGGAAGCTGAAACTGATCCAAAAGGTTGATTACCGATTCCCGGGTATATTTGTCGCAAAATCCCAGCAAATGCCCTCCGCGGCAGATCATAGCAAGGCCAATGGCTACGGCTTTTCCGTGGGACAGGGAAAAATTGCTGAGAATTTCGATGCCATGACCCATAGTGTGGCCGAGATTCAATTTCATCCGTTCACCCAGATCCAATTCGTCTTTTTCCACCACTTGGGCTTTCCATTGAATACACCGGGCAATTACATTTTCCCGTTCAAAATCCAGTCCCTGTGATGCAAGCTGTGCAAATAATTCCGGGTCAAAAAGTACGGCGTATTTGATGACCTCAGCGCAGCCGTCCCGGAAAATATCTTCTGGCAGGGTAGAGAGGGTATCGGTGTCGCACAGCACCAGTTTTGGCTGGCAAAATGCGCCTGCGAGATTCTTTCCCGCGCTTAAATCAATGGCAGTTTTGCCGCCAACCGATGAGTCCACTGCCGCCAATAGGGTGGTGGGGATTTGAATGTAGGAGATTCCCCGTAAATAGGTAGCGGCTGCAAAACCGGAAATATCGCCTACCACACCGCCGCCTAATGCAATGATACAGTCCGAGCGGGTAAGCTGATTGGTGGCCAAAAAATCCAAAATATTAAGATAGTTACGGCCGTTTTTGCTTTTTTCTCCTGCGGGGAACACATAAGAAACTGCGGTCAATCCGGCTTCTTTCAGACTTTTCTGAACGGCGCTGCCGTAAAGGGGCCATACATTGGTGTCGCTGATAATAGCGGCTTTTGTTCCTGCGCAAATTTGCGCTACCTGCTGGCCCAAGGTTGGCAGAATATTGCTTCCGATGATTACGGGATAGGGTTTGGCGGTTTGGACAGTTATGGTTTTCATCCGTCAACCTCCTCCTTGCATTTACTGCCTTGTTCCAAAAGATTTGTTAGCTGCGCAGTGTTTTGAGTGCGCAGTGCTTCTTGATATGCTTGCAGATTTTGAATATATGTGTCAAGTTCAAAAAGAACATTTTCCCGATTGTCCATGCAGAGCTCTGCCCACATTTGGGCATTGAGCCGGGCTACCCGGGTCAAATCCTTATAGCTGCCGGCAGAGAAACCTGTGTGATTTTTGGCGGTGGGAGATTTTATAAATGCATTGCTGAGGATATGGGGCATCTGGGAAGTGAATGCGATACGCCGGTCGTGTTTTTCCGGGGTGCATATGGAAAAGCTGCCAAAGCCGCAGGGTGTGAGGGCATTCTTCGCTCGGTCCAGCAGCTGAATGTCATCGAATCTGGGAGGAACCAAAACCATTGGCGCGCCCTGAAACAGATTGGATCGGCTGTACTTAAATCCGGAATTATGGGAGCCGGCCATGGGGTGACCGCCCACAAAGGTAAAACCGTACTTTTCCGCCAGGGGGAAGCAGCGTCGGCAGATTTCTGACTTGATGCCGCAGAGGTCAATGACTAAGGCATCTTTTGAAAGAAGATGAGCATGATCCTCCAAAAAAGTTGCCGAGTCATTGGGACAGACGGCCAAAAGCAGCAGATCACAATGGCATAGGTTTTCCGGAGTAAGGGAAGCGTGAACAGCCCGGGAAAGCTGTGCAAAAGATAAAATACTCTCGTTTATATCGGTGGCGAAAACCTGGTGTCCGGCCTTGGCATAGGCGCGGGCCATAGATCCGCCGATTAAGCCGAGACCTACGATTCCTATGTTCATTTCATCGCCTCACGGATCCGGCAGATACGTTCTGCCAATTCTGCAAATTGAGCGGGAGTCAGAGACTGGGCACCGTCGCACAGGGCAGCAGAGGGGTTGTTATGCACTTCAACCATAATGCCGTCTGCACCTGCCGCTACCGCTGCCAATGCCATGGGTGGCACCAGCTTTGCCTTTCCTGTGGCGTGGCTGGGATCAACTACCACCGGCAGGTGACTCAGTTCGTGGAGTACGGAAACGGCGGAAAGATCCAGCGTATTGCGGGTGTAAGTTTCAAAGGTGCGGATGCCCCGTTCGCAGAGGATCACATTTTCATTGCCTTCACTCATGATATATTCTGCACTCATGAGCAGCTCCTGTAATGTGTTGGCAAGTCCCCGTTTCAAAAGCACCGGTTTTTTGGTCTTGCCCAATTCTTTCAGCAGGTCGAAATTTTGCATATTCCGCGCGCCTACCTGAATAATATCCACATCCGCAAACAAATCCAGGGAAGAAATGTTCATGATTTCTGTGATAATGGGCAAATTGGTGGCAGCCTTTGCTTTCAGCAACAGCTTGATGCCTTCGTCTTTCATGCCCTGAAACGCATAGGGAGAAGTGCGGGGCTTGAATGCGCCGCCCCGGAGAATATGAGTGCCTGCGGCCTTTACCTGGGTGGCAACGGCAATGATCTGTTCTTCGGATTCCACGCTGCAAGGGCCGGAAATCAAGGTGAAATTACCGCCGCCGATTTTTACATCACCAATATGAATCACGCTGTCAATGGGGTGAAATTTCCGGTTGGCCTGCTTAAACGGCTCGGAAACCCGTTTGACGGATTCGACGATTTCCAGGGAACTTAAAAGCTCCATGTCCACGCGGCTGGTGTCGCCGATTAAACCCAAAACCGTTACGTGCTGGCCCTGGGAAATATGCACGTCCAGGTCCATGTTGTTTAGCCAGTTGATCAGGTGCTGGGCTTGTTCGGGGGTGGTACCTTGTTTTAGTATGGCGATCATAATGTCATCTCCTAAAAAAATACGCCGCACAGCTGCGAACTGTGCGACGAATAAAAATCATTGGGAAATTTCCTAAATGAATTGCAGCACAAATCGCTATTACCTTTTTTGAGCAAAAAAGTAATAGTAGCTAAAAAAGAACTGTGCAGCGTTGCAATTCATGAAATCTTCCTCCAGAAGTATGAACTGTGGTTATTATAGCACGGTAAAATTTGTTTTGCAATAGAAAAATCATTTTTTCGCAAAAATATCGGCAGTCTCTTGGGTGTTGAGACTGCCGAAGTTTATTACTGCATGGTAAAGTTTTGACTTGTGACGAACGCGCCGTTAAAGTAGATTTCGATGGAATAGTTGCCGGCGGTGTCGGGCATAGCCGGAATGTTCAAGCGGCCAAAACTGCGGCTCCACATGGAAGACCATTTCTGCGTTTGTGTGGCGGCGCTTACGATTTTTCCGTTCGCATCACGAATCACAAACAAAGTGACGATTTTGTCAGAAGAAGAACTGTATTCATGGTTAATGGTTACACCAAAGGATGCTTTTTCACCTACTGTGAAGTTCGTTCTAATATTCTTCTTAGATACATCGTTGAATGTCCAGTTGGTCTTTGTGGGGGTTTTGCACATTTTAAAGGTCATATCCGATGCGGAGATCAGATAACCGGAGAAGGTAGCGGCTTTGGGTGCCTCATAGGTGGTTGTACCGCCAAAAGCGGTGTTGCCGTTGGCCGGCTGCACCGTGATTGCGTATGTGCTGCCCGGTACGATGGGAGCAATGACACCGGAAGTACCCTCGCAGCGGATCACCTGCTGCTCTTCGCTGCCGTCCACTGTGTAAAGCAGAAGCCAGCCGGACTCAGGGGCAGCACCCTCAAAATCCCAGGAAACGGTCAGCTGATTGCGGTTGGAGCTGTCGCAGTTCAGATTGTTGATGGTGATAGAGTTGGCAGAAATGTACGTACGCACACTTTGGGTCATGCCGGCGGCGGTGACCTCAATGGTGTATTCACTGGTGCTGTCCATTCCGGTGAATACGGCCCGGGGTTCGGTAACGGTAATGGTCTGGTCAAAGCCACCTTCATTGTAGCAACGAACTACCCAGCTTTCTACCGTGGCGTTTTCCGGTGTATTCCAAGTTAAGGTCATAGCATTGTTTTGGAAACCATGTACGGTTAGGTTTTCGGCATAAATGATATTGGATGCGGTGTAGGTGATGGTCGTGGTACCCACCAGGTAAAGGGGCGTTTCCGGTTCCAGAGAGAAGGTATAGGCTTTGCCCACGGTCAATCCGGGAATGGTGACCACATTACCGGTGAAAGTAACGGTTTGGGCCTGTTCGCCCTCTGCACTGTATGTAATTTTCCAGTTGCTTGCATTGGGACCGTTCAGCGCAAAGGTCAGTATCACAGAACCATTTTCTGCGCCGGTGGCGGCGGAGAAATTCAGAATTGAAGTCTGATCCGGGGTCACATGATATACAGATGTAGTACCGATCAGCTTGTGGAAGCCGTCAATTTCCGCTGTGATCCGATAGCGGGTGGAGGGGTTTAAGTTGCGGAAAGTTGCTTTGCCATCGGATACGGTTTGCTTGAATGTGTTGCCATAAGTGTCAGAGCAGTAGATGGTGAGCAGGTCATCGCGGATCTCGGTATTTAGTTGCACAATGAGCCGATCCTCTATGGAGGTGACATTGATGGCGGAAATGGGTTGTAAATAATAGTTTTCGTAGAAGAAATATCCTCCGATGGCGCCGGTCACTAAAACCAGGAGGCACACCAGGACAGCAATCCAGGTGCGGCGGGGGCGCTTGGGAAGAACTTCCTCTTCTTCGTATGCTTCGGCGTCCTCTTCGGTTTCCTGCTCGGCCACATCCTTTTGCGTTGTGTTTTCCACAGAGGGTTCGGTGATTTCTCCTGTTTCGTTTTCTTCATCAGCGGAAGTTTTCTCTTCGGCTTCTTCCGGAATGGGAAGAGAATCGGGATCGGGCAGATCAACATGATCGGGAACCACCACAGGATCAGGGGTTTCGTGGGCGATGAGATCGTCTGCCTGGGCCAGCATGGAGGTCAGTTCGTCAACCTCTTGCGGTTCTTCCGCAGAGGACGCTTCTTCCACAGAAGTTTCTGCATCGGGCTCTTCAATCTGAATTTGCTCAAATTCCACTTCCTCGGTTTCTTCCGCAGCTTCTTCCACTGCCTCAGTTTCAGTAACTTCGGTATCTTCTGTGGGAATCTCCTGGGCTTCTGCCGCAGGTTCTTCTGCTTCCGTGAATGTGTCAGCTACTTCCTCATGAACATCCGTTGCGGCAATCAGCGCCTCATCCACCTCTGCCAAAATTTCCTCTGCGGTGGGATCTTCGGAAATTTCCTCAGATGCTATTTCTTCCGCATCCTCGGGAACCACCGGCTCAGCAGGGATCACAATGGGCATTTCATTGACCGGGTTGCTCTGCATATAATTGACCAGAGCCTGACCCATTTGCAAGGGATCCTGCCAGCGGGTTTCCGGGTTGGGATCACAGGCCTTTAAGATGATCTGCGCCATTTCGGCATCGGCGTACTGAGGGGCAGACAGAGGCTCAGCAGGAGCTCTGCCTTCGAAAGGCAGTGTGCCGCCATTGTAGATCTGATACAGGATAAGACCAACGGAATATACGTCCATGGTTTCGTTCAGAGACGAATAAGCGTCGGCAATTTCCGGGGGCGTGTAACTGCTGATATAACGTTCCGGCAGGGAGGCGAACGCCAAAGATGCGCTCTCAATGAAGCCAATGTCACAGATACGGTATTCGTTATTCTTGCAGAAAATGTTCTCGGGCTTTAAGTTTACGTACAGGTAACCGCTGCGGCGGCAAACAGCCAAAGCAGCGCAAAGGTCCAGACCCAGATTCACTGCGCCCAGATGGGTTATGCTTTCTTTACGCAGCATCCGCTCCAAAGTGGGTTGGTATGTGTTCAAAAGGTAAACATCATAGCCGGACTCGTCTTCATCCATGGGGATAACCTGCCAGCTCTCATAAGAAGAAAATCCCTCCAAGCGGGACAGCCGCTGCAACAGAACGGCTTCCTCCACAATTTCGTCGGCCAGACTGCCAAAATAGGTAACGGCAGCGTCCTTGTCCGGGAATGCACCGGCCAGAAGCAGAGCGTCAAGTTTAGTTTGGTTTGCAGGAAGGGAGATGACCTTGACCATATATTTTTGCTGGGTTTCCAGCTCCATGGCAGGGCAGCAACGCACGCCGTCATGGCTGCTGATGGGGTCACCCATGGCAAAGCCGTCCAGCAACGGAGAAATCAATTTCGGCTCGGACATACCTGATGCCTCCTTATTTCTAATACTCTATATATAATAAATGAAAATCACCAAAAATGCAACACTATTTCTTATGTTTTCTCCCGGAAAATATGGACAGATACCATAAAATAACCGCGGTTTCGACGGGAAAGAACATGGGATTTCCTTTTTGCGTACTTGCATAAATTTTGGGCATGTGTTATAATGTTGTCAGAATGTTATTCCTTAGTTGCCGCAAGGAAAAATGCAGCGCTGAGGTAGCAAGAAAAATATTGGCGCTTGCAATTTGCGCCGGAGCGGAGGTACCGAAATGAGCAAAGTGATTTGCGATGTCTGTGGAACGACCTATCCGGAAACTGCGTCTTCCTGTCCCATTTGCGGCTGTGCCATGAAAAAACCGGCGCAAACAGCGGCTGGTGGCCCGGATGAGCAGACCGGTTCTTATACTTATGTCAAAGGCGGACGTTTTTCCAAGAGTAATGTCCGCAAGCGCAATAAAAAAGCAAAAGAGGCCAGACCCGCCGAGGAGAGAAAAAATGAAGAGGGCGCCAATGTGGGCCTTGTGATCGTGGTGCTGGTACTGTTACTTGCTATTGTGGCGGTGCTTGTATACATCGGTGCCCGGGTACTGTTCCCGGCGGAGAGCCCGCTGCCCAATACGCCCAACTCCGGCCAGCAGTCCGGTAATCAAAACTCGCAGCAGAGCAGCTCAACCTTGGATGAAAGCGGAGAAAAGCCCTGCACGAAACTGGAAATGCTTAAAACAATTGTGCTTTCTGTTGGTGATAATTTGCTTTTGAATGTGCAAAAAACGCCGACAGATACCACTGATATGGTTATGTACGTTTCTGAGAATCCCGCCGTTGCCACGGTAGATGAAAATGGTCTGATTGTGGCAGTGAGCGACGGCGAAACAGTGATTTATGTGACCTGCGGCAATCAAAGCGCCCAGTGTACGGTTATTTGCGGCGCAGGCAATCAGGAGACCACCGTTCCTCCGGTGACTGTTCCCGATGGCTATGTATTGAAACTCAATTGCAACAAAGATCTGGACTTCACGCTGAATGAATCTTGTACCAAGTGGAATCTGTTTAAGAAAAATGACTACGGCGTCACGGCTTCCGACATTACCTGGACAGCGGATGATCCCAGTATTGCAACTGTGGAAAATGGTTTGGTCAAGGCTGTGAAACGTGGCTATACGACTATTCGGGCATCCTTTGGTGACCAGACGATCAGCTGTATTGTCCGTGTGGCATTTGATCCAAAAAGTGATTCTGCCTATCGGCTTAGCGATGCTGATGGCGATGTGACCATTGCCGTGGGTGATTTTGTGGATCTTTCCGTTGTTCGCAAGGATAACAGCGCAAAGGTTCAGGGTATTGAATGGACAGCCAGTGAAGAAGGTTATGTACTGATTAACGGCACAAAGATCACTGCTGAGCAGGTAACGCCCGCAGGCGGCATTAAGGTCACAACCACTTATGAAGGCGAAACCTTTACCTGCATCATTCGGGTGAAAGAGCCCGAGAGGGAAGAGAATAACTAAAATAAAGACACGGCAGCATTTGCTGCCTTGTTTTCTTCTTATTCGCCGTCGATGTGATAATCTCTGCGGAACAGCAGGGTGATGCACCACAGACCAGCCAGGCCAACCAGAGTATAGACGATACGGCTGATCATGCTGCCCTGACCGCCAAACAGCCAAGCCACCAGATCAAATTGAAAAATACCGACCAGACCCCAGTTCAGCGAGCCGATGATGGACAAAATCAATGCCAGAGTATCCATAAAAAGTACCTCCATTCCTTCATTTGGCTGTTCATAGAATCCCCAAAAGAGGATTATTTATGCATAAAACGGAAAAATATCTTTCCGCCGCGTTGCAATATCCTTTGTTTTTCGTTATAATAATGGAAAAACGCGAAAGGATATTCCTATGACCACATTATACGAAGGCGCTTATGCCAAACTGAATCTGACCCTGGATGTGACGGGCAAGCGGCCCGATGGATACCATGATATCAAAAGTGTCATGCAGACCATCTCGATTCGGGACGATATCGAGATCGACGTGGGTACGGGCAAGCCCTGGCGGCTGCTGTGCGATAAAGAAGGCATTCCCACGAATGAGCGGAATCTTGCGTGGAAGGCCGCGCGGGTTTTCTTGGATGCCGTTAAGAAAGACCCGAACGGCTTGGAAATTCGCATTACCAAGCGGATTCCCAGTGAAGCGGGTATGGGCGGCGGCAGCGCAGACGCAGCAGCGGTGCTTCGGGCGCTGAACCGGCATTACGGCGAACCTTTTTCCATCGGCGCGCTGGCGGAATTGGGCAGTCAGGTAGGCAGTGATGTGCCTTTTTGCACCATTTGCGGCACAGCCATGGTAGAGGGCAGAGGTGAGAAGCTTCGTATGCTGCCCAATATGCCCGACTGTGTATTTGTGGTGTGCAAACCGGAATTTTCCGTATCCACTCCGGAACTTTACCGGAAACTGGATGAGCGGCAGATTCCTAAGCATCCGGACCATTTGGCTATGGAGTCTGCAATCCTTGGGGGAGATTTGGGAAAGATTGCGGAGAATCTTTACAATGTGTTCGATCCGGTGGTCACCGAGGAGCATTTGGAACTGAATTATATTAAGTCCATCTTCAATTCTTATGGCTCAGTTGGTCAGCAGATGACCGGCTCCGGCTCGGCCGTGTTTGCGATCACCGCGGAATTTGAACATGCAGCGGTAATTTGTAATATGCTTAAAGACAATTATCCCCAGGTGTTTATCGCTAAACCTGTATAATTTTGGCACGAACCGTCCATACTGTGGTTATTCCAGTATGGACGGTGTTTTTTATGCGGTTTTTAGCAAGAATTTTGTGTACATGTTTCATAATTGCGGGACTTGTAATATGCGTAGATGTGGTGTCAGATAAGCATCAGCTGCGGGATAATCTGATCCGTCTGCATGTGGTGGGCGCATCGGACAGTGAAGAAGATCAGAGAATCAAGCTTCGGGTGCGGGATGCCATTGTAGAAAAGCTGTCGGCTGTTATGCAGCAGCTGCCGGACAAGGAAACTGCAAAGCAATATTTGAAAGGCAAGTTGCAGGAAATTAAGGAGTTGGCAGATTCTGTGTTGCAGGAGGCGGGGGTGAAAGACCGCTGCAAGGTGACACTGGATTGGGAAAGCTTTGATCGGCGGGATTACGATACTTTTTCGTTGCCTGCCGGAGTCTATGAATCCCTCCAAGTGACCATCGGTGAAGCCGAGGGAAAAAACTGGTGGTGCGTGGTGTTCCCGTCTCTTTGTCTGCCGGCAACCAGTCAGGGCTTTGTTGATACCGCCGTTGGGGCAGGCTTTTCCGACACTCTTACGGATACGCTGACTCAGGAAGAGGATTATACTGTGCGATTCTTTCTTCTGGATTGCCTGGGTTGGTTGGAAAACTGGTTTTTTGCAATATTTTGATTTTTCCGGTGCAATTTTGCACCGGATTTTTTTGCAAAAAGCTTCAAATGTCATAATTAGACCCTGTATTTTGGACGAATTATGTGATATGATGATGAAAAGAAAGGCGGTGGACAAATGCTGCGATTAGTATTAAGTACGGACTGGGTGGCTGTAAGGGATGAATTGCTGCGCCGTGTGGCGGATGATGTAAAACAGGAAAAGCCCGGTATCGTGCTGATGGTGCCTGAATTGATCAGCCATGATATGGAGCGGCGGTTGTGCGCCGTTGCCGGTGATACTTCCAGCCGCTTTGCGGAGGTGTTGTCATTTCCGCGGCTTGCACGGCGGGTGGCGGAGACCTTGGGACGCGCGCCGGAGGCATGCATGGACGCCGGCGGAAGAATCGTGGCCATGGCCGCAGCGGCCCGTTCACTGCATAGCCAACTGAAAGTGTATGCTGCGGTGGAAACCAAGCCGGAATTTTTGACCGGCCTGGTGGATGCGGTAGATGAATTCAAGCGCTGCTGTATCAGCTCTCAGGACCTTTTTGCTGCGGCAAAGCAGTCCTCCGGCAGCTTTGCCCAGAAATTGGAAGAGCTTTCTTTGCTTCTTAGCGCATACGAGGGTCTTTGCGCCCAGGGGAAGCATGACCCGCGAGATCGGATGACTGTGCTTTTAGAGCAGCTTGCAGACGGAGAATATGGAGAAAAACACACCTTTTACATAGACGGTTTTCCGGATTTTACCCGGCAGCATTTTGCAATTTTGGAGTATTTGATCCGGGTTTCTCCTTGCGTGACGGTTGGCCTGAACTGCGATTCGGTTAGCTCCGGTCTCATGGCCTTTGAAAAGGCAGGGGATACAGCGGCACAGTTTATTCGCTGCGCGAAAAATGCCGGCGTAGAAGTGGAAATCCAAGTGATTCCTGGCATAGATACCCCTATGAAGCCGGTGTGCGCCGGATTGTTTCAGGGAAAGATTCAACCCGTGACGCAGGGGCTTACCCTTTATCGGGCAGAGTCTGCCTTTCAGGAAGTGCAGGCAGCGGCTCGTCGAATCCGGGAATTGGTGCACGGTGGCTGCCGGTATCGGGATATCAGCGTGGTGTGCACGGATATGTCGGTGTACCAACATCTGATCCGCTTGCAGTTTCGCCGCAGCCAGATCCCTCTTTATACCTCCGGAACGGAGGATGTACTGCAAAAGAACGGAATTTCTACGGTGATTGCCGCATTGGATGCGGCACTGGGGGGATTTGAGCAGCGGGATGTATTTCGCTATCTTCGCTCGGCATTGTCTCCCGTATCCCAACAGATGGCGGATAAATTGGAAAATTACGCCATCGTATGGGGAATTCGCGGTAATCGTTGGCTTACGGAATGGGTTAATAATCCCAGTGGCCTGGACCAGATCCGTACCGAGCAGGAGCATCGGGATCTGGATGAGCTGAATGCGGCACGGCGGCAGCTGATCGAGCCGCTGAAACGGCTGCGGGACGGCTTCCGGGACGGAAGGAATCTTGCCAATCAGGTGAATGCGCTCTATGATTATTTAAATGAGGTGGGCTTTGCAGATTCCTTGCAGCGCCTTGCCCGGGATATGGACGATGCGGGAGATAACCCCGGCGCTCAGATTCTGAACCAGTTGTGGGAGATCTTACTCACCGCACTGGAACAGATGAAAGACACTTTGGGTCAGACTGCGTGGGACAGCGAGAGCTTTGTAAAGCTGTTTTCGCTGCTTCTGAGTCAGTACGATGTGGGTACCATCCCGCCGGTACTGGATGCGGTAACTGTTGGCCCTGTCAGCGCAATGCGGTGTCAGCAGGCGAAGCATCTGATCCTGCTTGGTGCAGAGGAGGGGAAACTTCCCGGTTACGCTGGTTCTGCGGGCATTTTGAATGACCAGGAACGTACTGCACTTAGGAATATGGGAATTACTCTTACCGGCGGTGCTATGGAGGGAATTCAGGCAGAATTTGCAGAGGTTTATGGCGTATTTTGCGGTGCGCGGGAGACGGTCTTTGTGTCCTGCGCCGGGGGTCAGCCTTCTTATGTGTATAAGCGGCTTTTGCAAATGACAGGCAAGGAATTGTCCGGTGATTTGGGCGCTGCTGCGGATCCTGTGGATGCGGCGGCTTGCTTGGTGGCACTGGGCGACGAAGCTGCGGCAAAGCATTTGCAGCTGGAAGAAACGTATCAGTTAGTCAAAAAACAGGCGAATTATCATCTGGGTAATATTGAACCGGAGAATGTTCGGAAACTGTACGGTGACACCTTGCGTCTTTCTGCGTCTCAGGTGGACCGGCAGGCGGAGTGCCGGCTGTCTTACTTCCTGAAATACGGCCTTCGCGCTGAGGAGCGCAAGGAAGTGACCGTTGACCCGGCAGAGTTTGGTACATATGTTCATGCAGTTTTGGAGCATACTGCCCGGGAGGTAATGACCCGGGGCGGTTTTGCGCATGTCTCGCTGGACGAGACCATGGAGATTGCGCTGAAATTTTCCGATGAATATGCGAAAACCCGCTTTCAGCAGCTGGATTCTCAGCGGCTGCACTACTTGTTCCTCAGAAATCGTCGGGAATTGGAGCTTGTGGTGGCGGAGCTGTGGGAAGAGTTGGGGCAATCAAGGTTTCTGCCCAAGGCGTTTGAGCTGGGCTTTGGAGATGATGGGGAAATGCCTGCCATTTCTGTTACTGCTACCAAAATGCAAGCGGTTTTGCGTGGTTTTGTGGACCGGGTGGATATCTGGCAGGACGGAGAAAAGCGTTATTTCCGGGTGGTGGACTATAAGACCGGCCGCAAGGATTTTGATTACTGCGATGTATTTAATGGCGTAGGGCTACAAATGCTTTTGTATCTGTTTGTCTTGGAGCAGGGTGGTGAAGAACTGTTTTCTGAGCAGCTGCAAGGTGCAGGAATTCAGTATTTTCCCGCAAGAGCGCCAGTGATGACTGCCGATGCCCGGCTTTCTGATGATGCGGCACAGCAGGAACGCAGAAAGCAATGGAAGCGAAAAGGCTTGCTCTTGGCGGATGAATCAGTGCTTCATGCCATGGATCCACAAGAGTCCGGAAGGCTTTGCTGTTCCCGGAAAAAGGATGGAACCATTTCCGGTGACCTGGCGACCCGGGAACAGATTGAAATGCTGAAAAAGCATGTTTTCCGGGTGCTGTCAAACATGGTAGATGATATTGCCTCCGGTAATATTGTTCCCAATCCTTATACACGGGGCACGGCCCATGATGCCTGCACTTATTGCCCGTATGGCTCTGTTTGTCATCCCAATTTGGTGGAGGGTCGGCGAAATTATAAGGCAATGACCGCCCAGCGGTTCTGGGAAGAAGTAGAAAAGGAGGATCGCCATGGCTGAAAAATTAACACCGCAACAGCAAATGGCGGTATGCGACCGGGGCGGTAAGCTGCTGGTCTCCGCAGCTGCCGGATCGGGCAAGACCAAGGTCTTGGTGGATCGTCTTTTGGGTTATCTTCTGGATGAAACTGCCCCTGCAAACATTGACGATTTTTTGATTATTACCTATACCAAAGCCGCAGCTGCGGAGCTGCGGGGAAAGATTGCGGCCAAGCTTTCGGAGCAGCTGGCGGTGACCCCGGAAAATAAACACTTGCAGCGGCAATTACAACGGCTGTACTTGACGAAAATATCCACAGTGCATGCTTTTTGCGGTGATATTTTGCGGGAATATGCTTATCGTTTGGATTTGAGCGGTGATTTCCGGGTGGCTGATGAAAATGAGTGTCGGGAACTGCGGGAAAAAGCCATGGCCCAGGTGCTGGAAGAAGCATACGGGGATTTGGAAAACAACGCTGATTTCCGGGCGTTTCTGGATACCCAGGGTTTAGGCAGAGATGATCGGCTTGTACCGGATATCCTCTTTAAGGTTTATGACAGCGCCCGCTGTCATCTGTCGCCGGAGAAATGGCTGGACGAGTGCGTTCAAAACGCGGATGTTACCGGCATTGACGATGTGGGGCAGACTGTTTGGGGCAAATATCTGATGGAAGACTTGTTCGTCTATTTGGATTTACAGATTGAAGCCATGAATACCTGCCTGACAGCTGCTCAGCCTGTGCCGGGAATGGAAGCACCGGTGGCGCTGTTTGCAGATACGCTGCGGCAGTTGCAGACCCTAAGGAATGCCGATTCCTGGGATGAAATATTCCGCAATAAGGATGTGGATTACGGCACCCTTCGGTTCAATAAAAAGTGCACGGACACGGAATTGAATGAGCGAATGAAGGCAGTGCGCAATGCCTGTAAGAAGGGTGTTGCCGCAAAGCTGAAAGGCTTTTCTTCTGACAGCGCCCAGGCCTTGGAGGACATGCGTCAGTGCATTCCTTCGGTGCGGGGCATGATCGGGCTGGTACGTCGGTTTGATGAGACTTATTCCCGGTTGAAGCGCGGTCGCAGGGTGCTGGATTTCGGGGATTTGGAGCATCGCACATTGGATTTGTTTCTTGGTAAGCAAAGAAGAATGATCACCCCGGTGGCTGAGGAAGTGGGTAATCGTTTCCGGGAGATTATGGTGGACGAGTATCAAGATTCCAATGCGGTGCAGGATGCGATTTTTTCTGCTCTTACGGAGAAACGGCAGAACTGCTTTATGGTCGGTGACGTAAAGCAGTCCATTTATCAGTTCCGTCTGGCAGATCCGGGAATCTTTCTGGAAAAATATAATTCCTATGTACCTGCGGAGGATGCCAAGTCCGGTGAGGGCCGCAAGGTGTTTCTTTCCGCCAATTTTCGATCCGGCGGCGGAGTGCTGGAATGTGTTAACCATATTTTCTCCCATGTAATGTCCCCCGGTGTGGGCGGATTGCATTATGGCGAAGAAGAGGCACTCCGGGAAGGTGTGCCCCATACGCCCTTGGGTGAGCCGGAAGTGGAGCTGCTGGTAATGCAGGCCGATAGCAGCACCTATGAGGAAGAGGCGGCTATGGTGGCTCAAAAGGCTGCTGCGCTTCTGGACGGAAACCATTTTGTCCGGAATGGGGAGGGGCTTCGCCCTATTATGCCGGAGGATATTGCTATTTTGCTTCGGTCACCGGGTAGTATTGGCGGATATTATGCTGATGCACTGGCAAAAAAGGGCATCCGCTGCGTTACCGGCGGCGGGGAAGATCTTTTGAAAACCCGGGAAATCTCGGTACTTCGGGCGCTGTTGCAGGTGGTCGGAAATCCCCGGCAGGATATTCCTTTGATTGCGGTGTTGGCAAGCCCGTTGTTTGGTTTTACGGCCGATGACTTGGCGGTATTTCGGAGCAAAGATAGAAAGTGCAGCGTTTATGACAGTTTGCATCTGACCGACAATGAGAAGATTCGGTCCTTTCTTTCTTGCTTGGAACAGCTTCGTTATATTGCCCGCATCCAGCCGCTAACCCGGCTGCTGGAAGAAATATTTACCCTGACGCATATTGACAGCTTGTTTGCGGCCATGCCCGGGGGCAATCTGGCGCGGGAAAATTTGCAGACGTTTTACGCCTTCGGCGCGGAATATGAGGCATCTGCCCATGGCGATTTGGGTCAGTTCCTGGAATTTCTGGATTCCATTGAAGATAAGGGACTGATCACCGCCGGGGAGCAAAGTGCTGCCGGTGCAGTGACGATCATGAGCATCCATAAATCCAAGGGATTGGAATTTCCTGTGGTGTTTGCGGCCGGCCTTTCCCGGGAGTTTAACCGGGAGAGTCTGCGGGCGCAGGTATTGTGCGATCAGGAGCTTGGTTTGGGCCTTAGCGCAGTGGACGAAAAGAATCGGGTGCGTTTTCCGACGGTTGCTAAGCGGGCAATTACGGTCAAGACTGCGGCGGATAGTTTGTCAGAGGAAATGCGTGTGCTCTATGTGGCGCTTACAAGAGCCAGAGACCGACTGATCATGACTTATACCGCAGGAGATCTGGCGGGAGATATTCAGGATATTGCTTTGCGGCTGGATATGTCTAGGAAAGAGCTGCTGTCCCGGGATGCCATTTGCCCCGGTGATTGGGTGATCGCTGCGGCGTTGCAGCGAACGGAAGCAGGGGCGCTGTATGCTCTTGGCAGCCAGCCGGCGCGCCGGCAGGTTTCAGAGATTCCATGGAACATTCGGGAAGTGACGGCGTCCTCAGATGGGAAAGTCTTGGATTTAGATATTGCGGAGAAAAAAATCGACCCGGATTTCATCGCGTCTTTGCAGCAAAATCTATCTTTTCAATATCCGTATCTGTCTGCAACGCAGACACCGTCCAAGCAGACGGCTACCCAGCGAAAGGGTCGGGAAAAAGATGAAGAGGTGGCCGAAAATACACGGACGCGGCAGAAAGAATATCTGTGGCGCACACCCGGCGAAAAGAAGGATACCGAAAGAGCAACTGCTTACGGCAATGCCATGCACGGTTTTATGCAGCACGTTCGATATGCTGCATGCACAGATTTAAACGGCGTAAAAGGTGAGCTTGACCGTATGGCGGCGGAGGGACTTCTTTTGCAGGAATATGTGCCTATGGTAGATTGCGGCAAGATCCTTGCATTTTTCCGTACGGATGTGGGCAGAAAGCTGATGTCCGGTGGCGAGGTGCTCCGGGAGTTTAAGTTCTCGATTCTGGATGAGGCAGAGAATTTGAACGGGGAGAAAATCCTGCTGCAAGGTGTGGTGGACTGTGCGCTTGTGGAAGAAGAGGGCATTACGGTCGTGGACTTTAAGACGGACCATGTGAATGATCAAACTCTTGCAGACAAGGCGGCTTATTACCGCCCGCAGGTGCTTAGCTATGCTAGCGCCTTGGAGCGGATCTATAAAAAGCCGGTGAAAGCGGCAATGCTTTACTTCTTCTGCCTGGACCAGCCTGTAAAACTTTGATATGTAAAAAATCCGACACACGGAAATGTGTGTCGGATTTTTTGTTAGCGGCTGTTCTTGTTCTGGTTCTGGTTGTTGTTCTGGTTCTGATTCTGATTGTTGTTCTGGTTGTTGTTCTGATTCTGGTTCTTGTTCTGCTGATTATTCATGGTGTCTTTCCTCCAAGTTTGTTTGTTGCGGGTTTCCGCAGGAATAGCTTGTCCGAAAAGTTAAGATTTATCCTTATCTTTGAAGATCAAGCTGGCCAAAAGACCAAAAAAGATTGCCGCGGTGATACCGCCGGCGGAGGCTTTGAGACCACCGGTGAGTACACCCATCAACCCCTGTTCGTCAACTGCTTCCCGAACGCCTTTTGCCAGCAAGCTCCCAAAACCGGTAAGGGGCACAGATGCACCTGCACCTGCAAAATCTAAAAACGGCTGATAGATACCCACTGCACCCAGTATCACACCAATAACCACATAACTAACCAAGATCCGCGCGGGCGTCAGCTTGGTTTTGTCGATGAGGATCTGTCCGATAAGGCACAGAAGACCGCCGATGATAAATGCTTTGACATAATCCATGATCTTAACCTCCGATTAGTGAAACGGCATGACATACACCGGGAATTGGTAATCCCTGCTGCGTAGATGTGGGGGACAGCAGCGCACCCGTGCCGCAGAAAAGGATTCGTTTCAGCTCTCCCTGGGCCAGCTTGTTTAACAGATATCCGCAAAGGGTAATGGCGCTGCAACCGCAGCCTGAGCCGCCGGAGTGTACATCCTGGGAAAGCTGATCAAATACCAACGTTCCGCAGTCGGTCAGCTTGCCGCCCAAAGGAATTTTATCCCGGCCCGCCAAATCCATCAAAATATTTTTACCCAATTGTCCCAAGTCTCCGGTTACGATCAAATCATAATCCTCGGGTGTGCGGTTTAGGTCTGTGAAATGGGTGTTAATGGTATCCCAGGCGGCGGGTGCCATGGCGGCGCCCATGTTATTTGCGTCCTTGATGCCCAGGTCTGTAACGGTGCCTATGGTGCAGCATTCAATCCTTGGGCCTGTACCGGCGGAACACACCAGTGCAGCACCTGAGCCGGTAACGGTCCATTGGGCTGTGGGTGTTCGCTGCCCACCATAGCCAAGGGGAAAACGGTATTGCCGTTCGGAGGAGGCAAAGTGGGAGGAGGTCATGGCAACAACCCGATCAGAAAAACCGCCGCTTACGGTCATAGCGGCCAGCAGTAAGCTTTCTGCCATGGTTGAGCACGCTCCGTAAAGACCCAGATGGGGGATGCCTGTATTACGCAGAGTAAAGGAAGAGCCAATGCATTGATTTAAAAGGTCGCCGGAAAAAACCAAACCCAGCTGCTGCTTTTGAAGACCAGCCTTTTCCAGAAGCGTGTCAATGGCGATTTTCTGCATTTGCTTTTCTGCCTGTTCCCAACTGCTTTGCCCAAATAAGGTGTCTTTGGAGGTTACATCAAAACAGCTTGCAAGAGGACCTTCTGATTCTTTTTTGCCGGCCACACTTGCCCAAGTGGTGATTACCGGCATTTGGGGAAGGACAAAACTGCGTTTACCCCGTTTGTTGCTTGCCATAAACATTCCTTCCTTGCTTTTTTTGGTTAGTATGCGCAAGGAATAAATTTGCATACAAAAAAAGCCTGCCGCTTGGCAGGCTTTTTTTGATTTATCGGGGTACGGGAGTGGGACGGGCGGGGTCAAACAGACTTGCCACATCAAACAGGTCTGAAAGCTTGTCCGGGTTGTGGTACATACGGATTCCGTCCAGATTTCGGCGGCCGCCACGGAAATAGTTGGGACCCAGCTGATTCCAGTAGGTGGCGCTGTCTACGTTGAAGAAGTAGCGGTAGCCGTCTTCATAAAGGGATTTAAATTTGAGATTGTCAAATTTATATTGCCGCCAGGTATGGATATCAGAGCCGTGGGGGTAGAGGATAATATCCGTTTCACCTACAATGGTCTCGACTGTGTCTTCCCATTTATCGGAGTCCGTTGCTACCCGGTCAGCGCTAATGTTGCCGTAGGCGGGGTGGCCGTAGGAATGGCTGACGATGATCCAGCCGTGGTCTTTCAGACATTGGGCCACTTCCTTGGCTGCCTGCACTTCTGCCGCGTAGGCATCGCTGGTCATATTCTTTGCATAGGAGGGTTTGGTTCGGTAACCAAACACACCTTCATAGCCGGTCACACCCAGCATAGCCCGGGCGCCGTGGTAGGAAAAGTCCGGATGCTCCTGAATGAACCGTTCCAGAACGGGAACCAGGTCATAGTCGCCGGTGGTGATGTTGCCGTTTTTGTCCATATATTCGCAGGTGGGGTAACCGTCCTCTCCAATGACGATTTTGTGGGCAAAGCCGTCGCCGTTGGTATCGGCAAATATGGGAATCTCGTCTTTGCCGTCACCGGTGCCAACCATATAGCTGTAATAATTCACATCGTCCTGACTCATTAAAAACGGTGTTTTTCCCTTGGGCAGGCGAATGTTTCCGTAGACAAATTTGGTGCCGTTTTCAGTGGTGGTTTCATAGGCCAGGTCGTAGGGGGAGATGAGCACGAAGCCCTTTTCGTACATTTGCTCCATCATGGCGATGAACTCTGGAATGGTAGTCATGTACATGTTGTAGCCTGCTGTATCCTCGTCGCCGTCAAAGGCACGACTGGTGTCCACAATCAGAGAGTGGAAGAAAATGTGTGTTACAGTTTCCGGCTTGGCATAGGTTACCAGTTGACTGTCCAGCTCCCGGTACTCGGATACTTTTTCTGCCATTTCGGGAACAGTTTCGAAATACTCAGAATTTTCAAGCATTTCTACGGCCTTAATATAGTCATAGCCTGCGGCAATGAATTCCGCTTTTTCCATAAGGTCAACGGCTTCCTGGGGGATGCCCGGCTCTGTTGGAATGGATGAGGGGGTGGATGAGGAGGACTCCATATTGGGTGTATTTAAATTGGGGGTATTGTTTTGCCCGGGTCGGTCCTGTGCACCCACAACGATCACAGCCGCAATGATAATGCCCACAGACAGGATAGCAGCGATGCTCAGCAAAGTGGCAGTGAAATATTGCTGCTTTTCGCGTTTCCTGTTTTTGGGGTCGTTTTTGTTGTAGTAACGTCCTGCCATAATCTCACAACCTTTCGCTTGTTTACTTCTATTATATCCGCCTATTCGACAGATAGCAACAAAAAAATACCGGCATTGGAAGATGCCGGTATTCTGGTTACAGCACTTTTCTTGCCCCGTAGTAGCGGGTGACCCAGTAAGAGTTATCCATAGAAGTAATGGTTACTCCCTTACTGGACGAGGCGTGAATGAACTGGTTGTTGCCTATATAGATTCCAAGGTGGGAGATGCCGGTGGTGTAGGTGTTGGCAAAGAACACCAGATCACCGGGCTGCAATGCGCTTTTGGAAATGGATGTACCAACGCTCCATTGCTCCTTGCTGGTGCGGGGAAGGGTGATTCCGTGCTGCTTGAAAACATACTGCACAAAGCCGGAGCAGTCAAAACCGCTGGGCGTCGACCCGCCCCAGAGATAGGGTACACCGATGTACTTTTTGGCGGTGTTTACGATTTGATCCCGCGATGAAGTGGATGGTGCTGCATTCAGCGCGTCGGGACTGACCGGCGTGCCTGTGGACTTGCCGCCCCGGAAGAACAGGGGAGAATTGGCAGATGCCTTGTTTTCATAGGGAATCTGGGTCAAATCCAAATAATCGCTGCGGATATAGCCGACTACATTTTTATAAATGATTTTGAACCAGTTATTGTTGATGCCGACAATGTAGGCGGTATCGTTGCGTTTTGCGCCAGCCAGTATCTTGTTGCTTGTGGACGGACCACTGCGAATGTTGACCACACTGCCTGTGACCCGGCCGTAGCCAAGCTCAGCATTTTCCTTGGCGGAAACTTTTAGATAGCGGCTGTGCATGTAGCCAATTTGCAGATTGTAGTTTACTTTATACCACTCGCCGCTCTTGCTCAGAATGACTACAACATCATTTTGCGGTGCGTAGCCCAGGGTAGAGGAAGTGGTGGATGGACCGCTGCGCAGTCGCAGAGTGGATGCGGTTACAAAACCGATGCCGGTTTTCATTTCGCTCCCTGCGGCGCGAGCCGCCGGGGCAGATGTGCTCATAAAAAGAAAAATTGCCAGCACGAGGCTGACAATGCGCATAGAAAGTTTCATACGTTGCCCTCCGTCTTACTCGTCTTACAAAAAATTACTTGCCTGCCAGAGCGCGCTCCAACCAGACACAGCCAAAATCCAAAGCTGTATACAAGCCTTCCTTTTCGCCCTTCTTTACGATCCGGTCCCGGCTCTTTGCCGAGGGGTCGGTCAATTGCAGCTGAACAGAAACCTTGGATGCCACGTCCAGCTCGCCCACCTTCTTGGTCTCCAACACTTGGAGCATAATGATGTGGGAGTCTGCCATGGAACCGTAGTAGATCAGATTGTCCTTCCGCATCAGCGGATGACCCTTGTACATTAAAACTGCGTTTTCATCAGCCATTTCGGTTACCTCCTGTAAGAATCATGGTGAAATTGTAACATTTTGTAACCTTTGTGTCAACCGTTCCGGCGGTATTACCAGAACTTGGCAGAGAATTGGATTTTTGTAAGACGGAGGGGAGTATGAAATTATTGGAAAGTTACAAATGTTGAAAAGAGCGGCTTTTGCCGTGGCAAAACCCGCTTGCCGTTGATGATGTTATGCCAGATAGCTGCGGACCAGTTCCTGCAACAGCTCATCCCGATCCAGCTTGCAGATCAAGCTGCGCGCGTTATTGTGGTTGGTGATATAGGTCGGATCTTCCGTGAGCAGATAGCCGACGATCTGGTTAACGGGATTGTAGCCTTTTTCTTGCAGGGAGTCGAACACAGTCCGGAGAATCCGCCGCATATTCTCTTTGTCGTCCAGGGGAATGGTGAATTTTAATGTGCTGTTATCCGTCATGGTATCGCCTCCTTATCCATTACTGGTATTATAGCCCAAAACTTTCCCGGTGTAAAGACCTGCGGGAAATTTTTTTACAAACAGATGTTTACCGCAATGTGGCATTGAGCTCATTTTTTAGAGCGGTGAGGATCTTTTGGGTGACATTTTCCGAATCCGCATCGGTAAGGGTGCGGTCATCGGCTCGCAATTCCAGAGCAAATGCCATGCTCTTTTTGCCCTCGGGAACGCCGGTACCCCGGTAGATGTCAAACAGTCGTACGGAACGCAGAAGTTTGCCTGCGGCAGCGGTGATGACATTTTCAGCCGCAGCAACAGTGACTGTCTCGTCACAGATCAGTGACAGGTCGCGGGTAACGCCGGGATATTTGGGCAGGGGGGTATATGTGACATCAGGCAGTCGCAGCTCGTACAGCCGGTCAAAGTCGATCTCCACGCAGTAAACCTCGCAGTCAAGATCGTAATTTTTCGCTACCAGCGGATGCACCTGACCCATATAACCCAAGTCAACACCGTTGATGCTCACCTTGGCGCAACGGCCGGGATGATAAGTGGGATTTTCAGTGTCTGCGGTGT
This sequence comes from Faecousia sp., assembly GCA_045589195.1. Taxonomy (GTDB): domain Bacteria; phylum Bacillota; class Clostridia; order Oscillospirales; family Oscillospiraceae; genus Faecousia. The sequence goes on from JAZNFY010000022.1 coordinate 44,034, forward strand.
AGGTTGCTTTGGGCATGCGCAGACCTTGCAGAAGCGCATCCAATTCGCCCTTCAAGGTGAAGAAGTTCTCATTGGCGCCATAGGTGCCAAGAACCAGCATCTTCGGCTCGTTGGGGAGCAGACGGCCTTCCTGAGGCAGGTAGATTTTTGCCAGTTCATAAAGCTTGACTGCCTTGTTGTGATAGGCAAAGTTTCGGGACAGAATGTCCAGCATGGAGGGCAATGCAATGGTGCGCATGATGGAGGTGTCCTCGCCAAGGGGATTCTGGATCCGCAGAGCATTACGCAGAGGAGAATCACCGGGAAGACGAATCTGGTCAAATATAGTGGGGGACACAAAGGAGTAGGTGATGATCTCGCTGTACCCCAATGCCCGGCACAGGCTGCCAGCCTGTGCTTCTGATTGCATATAGGGGGCAAAGCCGCCCTGAGTGGGAGTTTTAAAGGGTGTGGTGGGAATCTCGTTGTAGCCGTAGGAGCGGCATACTTCTTCGGCAATGTCAGCAGTGAGGATCAGGTCGGGGCGGAAAGAAGGAACGATGATGGAGTCGCCATCCACGGGAATCTCCAAGCGGTTCAAATAGGCAATCATATCTTCCTTGGAAATATCCGTTCCCAGCAGCCGGTTGATCTTCGCAGGTTCCAGAGGCAGATTTCTCTGCTCGGGAACATAGTTGATGATATCGATGATGCCGTCCAGCACGTCGCCGCATTGGAGCATCTCCACCAATTCACAAGCCCGCTGCACCGCAGGAACAGTCATCATGGGATCCAAATTCTTTTCAAATTTTCCGGAAGACTCGGTACGCATACCCAGCGCCAGAGCGGTTTGACGAATGGAAGTGCCGTCAAAGTTGGCAGATTCAAAGACCACAGTGGTGGTATCCGGTAAAATTTCGGAGTTTTCACCGCCCATAATACCTGCAAGACCGATAGGCTTATTTTCATCGGCGATGACCAGCATACCTTGCTTCAAGGGGCGCACATTGCCATCTAGTGTAGTCAGATTCTCGCCGTCCTCCGCTTCCCGGACAATAATTTTGCCGGAAGAAACGTAGCGGTAGTCAAAGGCGTGCATGGGCTGACCGTATTCGAGCATTACGTAGTTGGTAATGTCTACGATGTTGTTGATGGGGCGTACACCGTTGGCGCGCAGACGCTGCCGCAGCCATTTGGGAGAGGGAGCAATTTTAACATTGTCCACCATGCGGGAAGAGTAGCGGTTGCAAAGCTTTTCCGCGGGGACTTCCACATCCAGCCGATCAAAGATCGAGCCGGCATCAGAGCCCTTTACAACCGGCTCATGGTGTTTCATGGGCAGGTTAAAGGCGGCGGCGGATTCCCGGGCCAGACCGATGATGGAGTAGCAGTCGGGGCGGTTGTTGGTGATCTCAAAATCCACAATGGTGTCGTCGTTGCCGATGACCAGATTAATGTCATCGCCAATGTTGCAGTCCTCATCATTGAGGATCCAAATGCCGTCGTCACAGGCATCGGGGAAATCGTTCTGGGTCAGACCCAGCTCGTTGATGGAGCAGAGCATGCCGTTGGAAACTTCGCCCCGGAGCTTGCCCTTGGTGATGTGGATACCGCCGGGCAGGTAGCTGTTGTGCAGTGCGACAGGCACTAGGTCGCCGGATTTTACGTTCTGGGCGCCGGTGACGATCTGCACAGGCTCCTTTTCGCCCACGTCCACCTGACACACCCACATATGGTCGGAGTTTTCATGGCGCACGATGCTGACTACTTTGCCCACCTTTACATTTTTGATCTGGGCATCCATACGCTCCCAGGTTTCCACCTTCTGGCCGAAAACCGTGAGTTTTTCCACATATTCTCTGTCGGAGACGGAGGAAAGATCCACAAATTCCTCATGGAGCCATTTTCTGTTCAGTTTCATGATCTTACCTCCTTAAAATTGGTTCAGGAACCGGACGTCATTATCGAAAATCAGACGCAGGTCGTTGATTTTTAACCGGCCCATGGCCATACGCTCCAAGCCCATGCCAAAGGCGAAACCGGAGTACTTTTCCGGGTTAATGCCGCAGTTTTCCAGAACCTTCGGGTGCACCATGCCGGCGCCCAGCAGCTCGATCCAGCCTTCACCGTGGCAGGTGGAACACACCTGACCGTTTACTTCGCCGGTGCCGTGACATTTATGGCACTGCATGTCCATTTCACAGCTGGGCTCGGTAAAGGGGAAATGGTGGGGACGGAAACGAACCTGTGTGTCGTGACCGTAGATCTTGCGCATGATGGTAATGAGCACGTCTTTTAAGTTGCCCATGGTGATGTCCTCAGCGACTACCAGACCCTCAATCTGATGGAACATAGGGGAGTGGGTTGCGTCCGCTTCGTCCTTGCGGAACACTCTGCCCGGCGCCAGCATGCAAAGAGGCGGCTGGTGATTTTCCATATACCGGATCTGCATGGGGCTGGTCTGGGTGCGCAGGAGAATGGAATCGTCGTCGTTGAAATAGAAGGTGTCGCTCCGATCCCGGGAGGGGTGACCTTCCTCAATATTCAGCCGGGTAAAGTTGTAGCTGGTAAGCTCCACCTCCGGGCCATCCACAACGGTGTAGCCCATACCGACGAAGATGTTCTTTACCTCACTAAGCACCTGATTCATGGGGTGTTGGTGTCCTAATGCAACCTCGGTGCCGGGAATGGTCACGTCAATGGCCTCGGCGATCAGCTTTTGCTTCAAAACTGCTGCATCAATAGCGTTTTTCCGCTTTTCCAGTGTTTCTTCAATTTCAGCACGTACAGCATTGGCCAGCTGACCCATCACAGGGCGCTCTTCGGGAGAAAGCTTGCCCATCAGCTTCAAAACAGCGGTAAGCTCACCCTTTTTACCCAACCATTTGACCCGCAGCTCGTCCAACTCAGCCGGGGTTGTGGCGGCGCTCAGAGATGACAGCGCTTGCTGCCGAATGGATTCCAGTTGTTGTTTCATAATATCCTCCTAAAAGGTTTTTTCACGTAAAAAAATATCCTTCCATCCCGCAATCGGGACGAAAGGATCTTCCTTCCGCGGTACCACCCGCAATTCGCCTTTCGGCGCACTTCGGTGCCAACACACCTGTAACAGTTAACGGAGTTACCCGGCCGTTCCTACTATTTTTTCAGACGGCAGCTCCCGGGGGAAGGCCTTGTACTACACCCATGCGGCTCCCACCATTCCGCATTCGCTGAAGTTGTGTTACTCAGTACAAGACGACCCGATCATCGCCTTTATATATCCACAGCATAATAACACATTATTTTGCGAAATGCAAGAAAAATTTACCGCACGGAGGAAAATTCCGTGCGGTAAAGACTTTTGTTAAAGTTCTTCGCTTATTGCCAGCAGCAGGATACCGATAATCACAACGGCAATAAAGGCGTAGGTCTTCCAGGAAAGTTTTTCTTTCAGGAAGATCCGGGAAAGCAGCAGAGATACAACGCAGACAGAGGAAAGAATCGGTGCAGCCACTGCATCCACGCCGCCAAGGGCATAAACATAGGTAAATTGACCGGCGGTTTCGAACACCGCAGCCAGAATCTTATCCTTGTGCTGGGGGACAGAACCAAACTTGACTTTCTTGGCTTTCAGGAAAATGAACAAGCCAAGAGCAAACAGGGCAAAGGTCAGTTCGTAGCTGGTATTGGCTACGGCTTCAATGGTATCCTCGGTAACATCGACCAGAGGAGAATTGGCGACGTCTTCAATCAGGAAGAACGCGTCATCCAGGAAGGTACCGAATGCATCAAGCAGGGCATATACAAAGGGCATACAGAAGGCGACCGCAGCCAAGACCTTACCTAATTTTTTCTTTCGTGTGGTTTCGCCCCGGTTTTCCAGATAGCTGACACCCACTACACCAATGCCGATAACCACAACGGCGACCCAAGTAAGCCAGTGAAAGCTATCTTTCATAATAATGGCAAACAGAAGCACACAAATGACACCGGCAGTGTTTTCAATGGGGTCAGAAATGGATTCCTCCAAAAAGCGCATTCCAAAATAGGAAAACGCCATGGATACGATGTAAAACAGGGAAACGGGAAGATAACGGATGATATTGATAGGATTATAGTTGATGTCCTGAGTAAGTAGGGTGAAGATCGCGTGTGCACCCATAACGATGCCGACCCAGATGCAGATTTTCAGATGAGAGTATTTTTCATCCGGCCGAGCGCCTTTCTTGTAAAAAAGTTCTGCTGTACCCCATAAAAGAGCGGTTGCGATGGAGAAGAATAACCAAGACATAAAATTCTACCTCTTTCTTTATAAGTTCACGAGACCTGCATCCAACATTTTTTGCAGGCTCATTAAAATACCAAGCTTTGCATGATTCCAGGTCAGACCGCCCTGGAAATACACAGCGTAGGGGGGACGAATCGGACCGTCAGCAGAAAGTTCAATGGAGCTTCCCTGCACAAATGCACCCGCTGCCATAATGACCTTGTCGTTATACCCGGGCATATCCGAGGGGTAGGGGGTAGCAAAGGAGTCTACCGGCGCAGCCGCCTGAATGCCCTTGCAGAAGGCAATCATACCTTCCTCACTGCCCAGTTCCACGGCCTGAATGATATCGTGGCGGCTTTCCGTGGCGTTGGGAACGCACTTAAAGCCAAGAGGTTCATATAGATTTGCTGCAAAGATCGCGCCTTTTTCTGCGCTTGCCACTACCGTGGGAGCCAGGAAGAAGCCCTGGTACAGGCTGGGCATCAGACCCAGGTTTGCGCCCACTTCCTGCCCCAGACCCGGAGCGGAAAGCCGGTATGCACACCGATCAATGCATGCTTTTGTGCCGCAGATATAGCCACCGATGGGCGCAAGACCGCCGCCGGGATTCTTGATCAGAGAACCCACAGTCATATCCGCACCAACGTCGGAAGGCTCTATGGCTTCTACAAATTCGCCGTAGCAGTTATCCACCATGACCAGCACATCGGGTTTTATGTTCTTGCAGAATGTAATCAACTCGCCGATCTGGGTGACGGAGAAGGTGGGACGGGTGGCGTAACCCTTGGAGCGCTGTATTGTAATAAGCTTGGTTTTTTCGTTGATGGCCTTGCGGATACCTTCGTAGTCAAATGTGCCATCTGCAAGCAGATCCACCTGTCGGTAAATGACGCCGTATTCCGCCAGGGAACAGGGGCTCTGGCGAATACCGATTACTTCCTGCAAAGTGTCGTAGGGCATTCCCACAGGGGAGAGGAGCTCGTCACCGGGCAGTAAATTGGCGGAGAGTGCCACGGTCAGTGCGTGAGTGCCGCAGGTGATCTGGGGGCGAACAAGGGCAGCTTTCGTGTGGAAAACGTCGGCATACACACGCTCTAAGTTATCTCTGCCGTAATCGTCATAGCCGTAACCGGTGGTGGCGGCAAAGCATGCGGCGGAGACCCGGTTTTTCTGCATGGCCCACAACACCTTTGCCTGATTGTGCTCGGCTACCTGATCAATTTGGGCAAAGCGGTCTTTTAACCGGTCGAGGGTTTGCTCACCGTATTCATAGACCCGGGGAGAGATCCCCATGGTTTGGTATAATTCCAGTAATTCTTCCATATCTTAGTCCTCTTTTTTTACTGTGTTCAGAATTTCGTCCGCTAGGGAGTTGAGCACTTCCGGGCGGGAGACAATGAGGCCGGTCTCTGCTTCACCTAATATCAGCAGAGTATCGCCCGGCTGGATACCAAAGAGCTCTCTGGCTTCTTTTGGAATGACGATTTGTCCCCGGTCGCCAACCTTCGCCGTGCCAAATACCCGCTGGGTATGCTGCTTGGCGAGAATGTGTTTTCCACTGGCCATATCATGCTCCTTTCATACTTTTCATATTTTTCACACCGAGAATTATAAACAAATCCGTCCCGGTTGTCAATGCCGGGACGGGAAAATTTGTCAGTTTCTTCTGCGTCTGCCGCCAAAGAGTAGAATCAGCCGCAAAAGCTGAGCAAGGGAGACGGCGGTTGCCGCAACGTAAGTCAGCGCGGCGGCGGTGAGTGTCTTTCTGGCGCCCCGTTTTTCGTCCTCGGTGAGGATATCTCCGTCGGAGATGGCATCCATTGCCCGGCGGCTTGCGTTAAATTCCACCGGCAGCGTTACCAGCTGAAAAACCAAAGATAGGGCAAAACAGCCAATTCCCAGATATACGAGTGTGTAATTGTACTCAGCAATGGCGGACAGGAGAATGCCCAAAAGAATCAACGGCATTGCCAGCTTAGAACCGAAATTGGTGATGGGAATGATAGCGGTGCGCAGCTTGATGGGAGCGTAATTGGCTGCGTACTGTACCGCATGGCCTGCTTCGTGGCAGGCAACGCCGATGGCCGCCACGGAGGTGGAATCGTGCACACTGTCAGACAGGCGAATCACATTGGCCTTGGGATCGTAGTGATCCGTCAGGTTTCCCTTGACCCGTTCCACGGAAACGTTAAAGACACCGTTTGCCCGCAGTACCCGCTGGGCCGCATCTGCGCCGGTGATATGGCGGCGGGAGGTTTCCTGGGAATACCGGCGGAAGGTGGAGTTTACATTGGCGCTTGCCCATAGGGAAAGTATAATGCAGGGCATAACAAGGACAAGATATGTCCAGTCAAAATATAACATTGCAACTGCTCCTTATATCAATTTGCTACTATTATATCCGCAACCGGACGTAAACACAAGCCGAACGGGCAAATTTTCGATAATTTTGAAAATCCGGGGTATCCTTACATTATGGAGGGATCAGCATGACGGAACGGGAATACGGAAAATTGGTGCAGAATATGGCTCCCAGGTCACCGCTGTGGCGGGATTGCCTGAATGCTTTTTGGGTGGGTGGCTTGATCTGCACTTTGGGACAGTTGATTGCTAACGGTTTTACGGCGTTGGGCCTGGAAAAGGCGGACGCATCCTCTGCCGCATCGATTTGCTTGGTGGCGCTGTCTGCACTGCTGACAGGGTTAAGCCTTTATGATAATATCGCCAAATTTGCCGGTGCGGGAACATTGGTGCCCATTACGGGTTTTGCCAATTCCGTAGCCGCCCCGGCCATCGAGTTCAAAACCGAGGGATTTGTGCTTGGCGTGGGCGCGAAGATGTTCACCATCGCCGGCCCGGTGATTGTGTATGGTGTGTCCGCAAGTGTGGTTTATGGCTTAATTTATTGGGTAACCACATTGTTTTGACGGGCGACCACAGGTCGCCCCTACGAACAAACTTACAAAAATTACTGTAGGGGCGCACTGCGTGCGCCCGCAAAAAGGCACCGTTTTCACGGTGCCTTTTTCAATGCGTATTTTAATGGATTGTTTTCGATATATTCCCAAATCTCGTCATAATCCTGCTGATTTCTGATGCCATGATCATAAAAGGATTTCTGCCAAACAGGTCTGCCGATTTGTTTGGCAATCGATCCCTTGAATTGCTTCATTACCCTGGATATGGTAGGGGCGAACTGCGTTCGCCCGTATGGATCAGCGTCAATAACAAGTATCATGTGGATATGATCTGGCATAATGCAATACTTATCCACTTTAACGGCATCATATATAGAACCTAATTTTTGAATCTCGCTATCCACGATCATTCCAATATCCGACAAGGTCACATTGGCGGGCGAACGCAGTTCGCCCCTACGGTTTCTAACACAAATGGTTGTAGGGGCGACCTGTGGTCGCCCGTTAAAACAATGTGATTATCCAATAAATCAGCCCATACACCACACTGGCGCTCACACCATACACGATAACCGGGCCCGCAATTGTGAACATC
>JAZNFY010000023.1:0-8795 GCA_045589195.1 Faecousia sp.
GACAGACTGTTGCCGGCATAGTAGATCTGGGGATTGCCCTTACCCTTGCCGATGTTGTGGTTGCAGCCCTGCATCAATTCAATAGCGGCGCGGGGACCCAGGTAGCTGCCGCCGATGCCCACAACAACAAACACATCGGAATCGGAGCGGATTCGGTCTGCGGCCATGCGGACGCGGCGCATTTCTTCGGTCTCGTCAGCGGTAGGGAGCGTGAGCCAACCCAGGAAATCATTGCCGGCACCGGTTCCTTCGGTGAGGGTCATGTGAGCGGCGGCAACTTCCTTTTCCACGCTCAGCAGATCCGGCAGGGACAGCTGACCCCATACATTGGAAATATCCACTTTAATCATAATTTGTTACCCATCCTTTTCCGAAAATTTGTGGTCCTGTATTTATGTTACAGCAAAATTACAGGAAAGGCAAGTAAAAAGAGGGAGGAATTTGTGGAGTTCAGAAAAATTTAAAAAATAGTTATGAAATTACTATTGACAGTCACGTGACCATGTAGTATAATCGCAATATCACAAGGGAAAGGAAGTGAGGAAATGGAATGGTTGATCCCGGGGACGGTAGTTTTGGCGCAAAGAGAGGAAGCAGAGCTGGTTGAGCAGCGGTTTCGGGCAATGTTTCTGGCAGGAGGCATCGTACTCAGTCAGGTATCCAATCTGACGGGGCTGGAACCGTATACCATTCAAAACTGGGTCAAGCGTGGTTTTCTTACCAGCCCGGAAAATAAGCGCTATACCTTGCGTCAGCTGTGTCGGATTCTGAATATCAATATGCTGAAAGCTGCCTTGCCAATGGAGCAGATCTGCGGTCTGTTATCCTATATTAACGGCCAGCTGGATAATGATCGGGATGATTTGATCGATGATTCCGAACTGTATTTTCTATTTGTCCGTTTGGCGTCGGATTACAGCAGAATGCATAATCCCCAAGGTCGGGATCTATACTTGCAGGAGCTGCTTGCAGATTATCAGGAGCCGGTATCCGGCGCCAAGGAGCGGGTGGCCCAGGCGCTGCGAATTATGCTGACGGCGTGGGCGGCGGCACAGCTGCGGCAGCAGGCGGAAAACATGGTGAAATCTTTGCAGGAAACAGCAAATGAATAAGAAGGAGAAATGTAATTATGAATGTAAATGGACCGTATAATTTTCAATTCGGCAAATCATCAGAACCGATAAATCCCAAAAAGCTTGCAAAGCTTGCGGTAACGGTTGCGGTGCTGCTTCTGGTGGTTGCGGGTGTTTTGACCTGCTTCTACACGGTAGACGATAAGCAGCAGGCGGTGGTGACCACCTTCGGCAAGGTCACAGACATTACCGGCGCAGGTTTGCACTTTAAGCTGCCTTTTGGCATCCAGGAAGTACATAAGGTGGACGTAAATGTGTACCAGAAGATTCAGCTGGGTTACTCTACCGATGACGATGGCAATTACAAAGCAAATTCCGATGAATCGGCCATGATCACCGGTGACTACAATATTGTAAATGTGGACTTTTTTGTGGAGTATAAGATCTCCGATCCGGTACAGTATCTGTACTCTTCCAATATGCCGGAGAATATTCTAAGGAATCTGATCCAGAGTCAGGTGCGTAATGTAGTGGGCTCGTCCACGGTAGATGCTGTGCTGACCACCGGTAAGGAAAATATCCAGATGCAGGTCAAGGACTTGGTGGCGGATATCCTTGCCAAGTATGATATCGGCCTGACGCTGGTGGATGTGCGGATTCAGGATTCCGAGCCGCCCACGAAGGAAGTCATCGAGGCGTTTAAGGCGGTGGAAACCGCAAAGCAGAATGCAGAAGCGGTAGTAAACCAGGCAGTTGCCTACCAGAATGCAGAATTGCCCAAGGCCCAAGCCCAGGCAGACCAGTTGCAGCAAAATGCGCTTTATTTAAAGCAAAAGCGTATCAACGAGGCCGTGGAAGCGGTGGCGATGTTTAAGGCCCGGTACGACGAATACAAGGTAAATCCCCAGATTACCCGTTCCCGGATGTATTACGAGGCTATTGCCCAGATTCTGCCGGATGTAAAGTTGTTTATCAATACCGGCTCCGGCGATGGTGTTGATATGCTGCTGCCCCTGGAATCGCTTGTAAATAACGTAGGAGGCGTGAACTAATATGAAAAAGTGGATTATTATCGCAGCGGTCGTGGTGCTGCTTGTGGTTTTGGCTTCGGCAAGTTTTTATTCCGTGGAAGAAAACCAGTATGCCTGTATTTTCCGCTTCTCGGAGATCGTGGATGTGCAGTCGGAGTCCGGCGCCCATTTTAAGATTCCCTTTGTAGATACGGTGAAGTATTTTGACAAGGCTACCCAGTTTTATGATATTCCCCCCAGTGAAGTGCTTACTTCTGATAAGCAGAATATGACGGTGGACTGCTATATTCTCTGGTCCATCACCGACCCGCAGCAGTTTTACCGGGCACTGGGCTCCACTGCCAAGGCAGAGGAGCGGCTGGATGCCATTACCTATACCGCGCTGAAAAACACCATGAGCACCCTGGCTCAGGCGGACATTATTAACATGAATGACGGCGCTGAGCGCAACGAAATCTATGACGGTATTGCCGCTAAGGTGGATGAGCAGGCGGAGATCTATGGTATCCGCGTGGAAGATGTGAAGATCAAGCAGTTTGACTTGCCCAGCTCCAACCTCAATGCTGTGTACACCCGTATGATTTCCGAGCGGAATCAGATGGCGGAAAAGTACAGCGCAGAAGGCAATCTGGAAGCTTCTGTGATCCGCAATGAAGTGGATAAGCAGGTGAATATTCTCATTTCCAATGCCGAGGCTAACGCTGCGAAGCTGGAAGCCGAGGGTGAGGCGGAGTATATGCGGCTGCTGGCTGAGGCTTATGATACTGCCGATAAGAAGGAGTTCTACGAATTTACCCTGGCGCTGGATGCTCTGAAAAAGAGCTTGACCGGCGAGGAAAAAACGGTTATTCTGGATGCAGATTCCGCTTTGGCACAGATTCTTATGGGTGCCCGGTAAACTTTTACAGCAGGAGATTTCGTGATGAAATTTGGATTTGGCGTAGACGTGGGCGGTACTACCGTGAAGCTTGCTTTCTTCCGTGAGGATGGGATTATGCTTCAAAAATGGGAGATTCCTACGGTGGTGGAAAATGCCGGCGAGCAGATTTTGCCGGACATTGCCCGGTCTGTGGAGCACTATTTACGGGAAAACGGCTATCAGAAAGATCAGATCATCGGCATCGGTATCGGCGTACCCGGATCGGTGGACCGCAATGGCGTTGTGCACATCTGTGATAACTTGGGTTGGGGCGTTGTGGATGTAAAAAGCCGCTTGCAGGAGCTGACGGGATTCAGCATACAGGTGGGCAACGATGCCAATGTGGCAGCGCTGGGCGAAAGCTGGGTTGGCGGCGGAAAAGGCTGCCGCAATATGGTGCTTGCCACTTTTGGTACCGGTGTCGGCGGCGGCATCATCGTGGACGGCAAGCAGGTTTGCGGTGTTCACGGCGGTGGCGGTGAGATCGGCCACATGGTCATTGAACCCCGGGAAGAGACCTATTGTAATTGCGGCAAGCGGGGCTGCGTGGAGCAGTTTTGCTCTGCCACCGGCATTGTACGGCTGACCAAGAAGCGGTTGGAAAAGTCCGGCGAAAGTGTTTTACGGAACAAGGAAGACTTTACCTGCAAGGACGTATTCGATGCTGCAAAGGACGGCGATGCCCTTGCCGGAGAGGTTTTGGAGCAGGTGTATGACTATATGGGTCAGTTCCTTGCCAATATCTGCTGTGTGGTGGACCCGGAGGTCATCGTTCTGGGCGGCGGCGTCAGCCGCGCCGGGCAGCCGTTTCTGGACGGGGCGAAAAATGCCTTTGACCGGTATGTTTACCACGCCTCGAAATCGGTGCGGTTCTCCCTGGCGGCCTTGGGCAACGATGCAGGCGTATGGGGCGCGTTCAAGCTGATTTGTGAATAAATTTGTGCGTACCGATATTTTCGGTACGCACATTTTTACACTGGGAGCGGTTGAAAAAACGGAGGTGATATGGTATTGTTAAAAAAGAGGAAAGGTGTGATACCATGAAAAAAGTATGGTTGGCGGCAGTTGCTCTTTGTTTAGCGGTTACGTTGCTGTTGGGCGGCTGCGGTCTTTTTGACGGCGGTTTGCTGGTGCCGAGAATCAAATTTGAGGATATGGAATATACCCGCCCGGATGTACAGGTGCTTCGCAGCGCAGCGGATACGGTGGTGGAGCAGATCCCAGAGCAGAAAAGCGCAGACCGGCTGATGGAAGATGTGTATGGCTTTTATGAGGCCTACCATGATTTTTATACCAATTACGCCCTGGCAGATATTCATTACTGCAAGGACTTGACCGATATTTACTGGGAAGAGGAGTATAACTACTGTCTGAATGCGGCTACCGAGGTGGATTCTCTTTTAGACCGGATGCTTTATGCCTTGGCAGGCAGTGATTTGGTGGAGCAGCTGGAAAGTGAGGACTATTTCGGCGCGGGATTTTTCGATGATTTTCAGGGCGAAAGTGTTTGGACGGAGGAATTTACCGCATTGGCGGAGCAGGAAGCCAAACTGCAAAGCCGGTATTATGAGCTGAGCGTAGCGGCTTCGGCAGAAGAATATTACTCTGATGCTTATTTTGAGATTTATGGCACGCAAATGGCGGAGCTTTATGTGCAACTGGTCGCCCTGCGGCAGCAAATGGCCAAGGAGGCGGGCTACGAGGATTATCCTAGCTTTGCCTATGATTTTTACTATTATCGGGATTATACACCGGATCAGGCAGCGGTGCTCGCGGAGGAAATCCGGGAGCATCTGGTGCCCATTTACCGCCGGTTGGAGGGAAGTTCCATCTGGCATATGGGGGCGCGAAAGAGCACCGAAGAGGAGACTTTTGCTTACGTGAAGAATTTTGCTGAGAACATGGGTGGCACGGTGCATCAGGCTTTTCAGCGCATGGAGCAGGGAAATCTTTATGACATCTCGCTCAGCAATAAGAAATATGACGCTTCCTTCGAAGTGTATCTGAGTAACTATTATTCTCCGTACATTTTTGTGAATCCTCAGGGCACGGTCTACGATCAGCTGACCTTTGCCCATGAATTTGGCCATTTCTGCAATGATTTCGCCTCCGGCGGTACGGTTGCGGGGGTGGACGTGGCGGAGGTGTTCTCCCAGAGCATGGAGCTTCTGAGCTTGTGTTATGCGGAAGCATCTGCCGATATGGAAAAACTGAAAATGGCGGATTGTCTCAGCGTGTATGTGGAACAGGCGGCGTACGCCAGCTTTGAGCAGCAGGTGTATGCGCTTACCGGGGAGGACTTGACAGCGGAAAATGTCCATGCCATTTATCAGCAAGTAGGCGAGGATTATGGTTTTGACACCTGGAATTGGGATAGCCGCAGTTTCGTGTGCGTGACTCACTTCTTTACCAATCCAATGTATATCATCAGCTACGTGGTAAGCAACGATGGCGCCATGCAGATCTACCGGAAGGAGCGGCAGACCGCCGGCGCAGGGCTTGCGCTTTTTGAACAGCAGCTGACCACTGAGGAAGAATACTTCCTTTCGTTTGTGGAAGCGGCCGGCTTGGAAAGTCCTTTTACACAGGGGCGGCTGGCGCAGGTTGGCGAAATGCTGGAAGATATATTGTTTTCATAAATAAAAAGCTGTACCCCAATTGGGTACAGCTTTTTATTCACCGAAAAGACGTTTGTCCAAGTGCCTGGCTTTCATGGCGTAGTAAAGGCCGGAACCGAGCGTCAGCATGACTGCCGCTTCGCCAATGGCCACGTAGGTGGCGTTGACCAAAAAACCGCCGCCGATGTATACAGAAAGCTCCCAGCCCACCAACAGGGCATTGAAGAGGGGGGGCATCAGCAAGGAAAGCAGAGGAAAATGCTTGACCGTTTGCTTGCGGGTCAGCCACATGGCGCCGGTGGCAAGTGCGGTTGCGATCGTTCCCACGAGAAAATCCAGCGGCAGCGCGCTGGCGAAGGACAGATTAAACAGTAGGCACCCGATGCTTAAACCGGCAATAGCCGAAGGAGAAAACATTGAAAGTATGCACAGAGCCTCCGATGCCCGGAATTGAATTGCCCAGGTTGCTGAGCCGGGGAGCAGCAGATTTTGCAAATGGGTCAGTGCCACATATAATGCGCCGATCATGGCGGCATGGGCTAGAAAACGGGTCTTTTTTTGCATAAAAATTTACACTTTCATAAAAAATGAAGGATGGGAACAGAATGCGCCCATCCTAAAAAATGAGCGCAATATTTGCGCTCATCCAGAGTCCTAGTTTTGTTTACCGACAGGATGGTCACGAACTGTCCTATTTTTTTAGCATTGTAGCATAGAAATGATGGGGTGTCAAGGAAGAAATGGGATAGACAATCAGGGGGAAATATGCTATGATTATCCAGATATTATAAAAAGGAGCGAATGTATTATGGGAGCTTTCTTGACTTGGTATAATGGCCTGACCGATTCTTTGGTAGGGTCGCTGGCTTTGTTTGTTGTGGGCCTGGTGCTGCTGATTAAGGGCGGCGACTGGTTTGTGGACAGTGCCACGGGCATTGCCAAGCGTTTTCATGTGCCGGAGATTATTATCGGCGCCACGGTGGTGTCCATCGGTACTACCTTGCCGGAGGTTATGGTGTCCGCCACGGCAGCAGTGAACCAGAACGGTGCTATTGCGTATGGCAATGCAATCGGTTCTATTATCTGCAATACAGCGCTAATTGCCGCATTGACCATCGCGATCCGCCCTGCGCCTGTGAATCGGAATACTATTTCTATGCCGGTGCTGTTTTTCTTCCTGTCTGTGGCAATTTATGTGGTTGCTGCCTATGTGTTTGGTGCCTTTGATCGGTGGCTGGGCATTGTGATGCTCATTGTGTTTGCTGTGTATATGGTGTTGACCGTGCGCCGGGGCATTCAAAATCCCGATCAGGCTCAGGAACAGGAAGAGGATGCGCCCGAAGGCTCTTTGATTAAGGAAATTGTGCTTTTGATTGTCAGCGCCGGGCTGATTGCTGTGGGCGCGGATATGCTGGAAGGTTCTTCGGTTTCCCTTGCTACTATGGCCGGTGTTCCGACGGAAGTGGTGGGTGTGACGATTGTTGCACTTTGCACCAGCTTGCCGGAACTGGTGACTGCGGTTACCGCTCTTGCCAAGGGTCATGGCGCACTGTCTTTGGGCAATATTATCGGCGCAAATATTTTCAACCTGGTATTGGTTTCCGGTGTTGCGGTGACGATTTCGCCCTTTGCTGTACCGGAGGGAAGCACCATTTTTGGACTGAATACTTCCCTGATTATGGAAATCCCGCTGATGATCGGTGTTATGGCGCTGATGACTTTACCCGCGATCATCAAGAAGAAGTTGTTCCGTTGGCAAGGCTATGCACTTTTGGCTATTTACGCTGCATTTGTGGTGATTCAGGTGCTTATCGCACTTCATGTGATTTAATAAAAAGACGCCCTTTAAAGGGCGTCTTTTTATAATATCTCAATAGCGGCGCAGAGGGCTTTTACGGTACTCTCCAAGGGCAGATTGGGCGTTCCCTGCTGGGGCAGATAGGGAACGTGAATGAAACCGACCTTCACCTTTGTGTCTGCGTAACGGTGCAGGAGCGTATACAGGGTGTCGTTGCAGACGAAAGTGCCGGCGCTGTTGGAAACAGCAGCGGGAAACCCGGCGGATTCTATGGCAGTGGCCATATCGGTTACCGGAAGGGTGGCAAAGTAGGCAGCTGGGCCATCGGGCACCACAAATGTGCCTCGTGGCTGGTTTCCTGCATTATCCGGAATGGAAGCGTCCCGAATATTTACGGCAATTCGTTCCGGGGTCAGGTTCGCTCTGCCGCCGGCTTGACCGATGCAGAGGATCACGTTGGGGTCAAAGGTGTCTGCCGCAGAAATAACAGCTTCGGCAGCTTCGCCAAAGACAGTGGGGATTTCAAGTTTACATAATATATATTCCCCGATGGTATCCGGCAATAATTTTACTGCTTCCCAGGCTGGGTTGCAGGTTTCGCCTCCAAAGGGGTCAAAGCCGGTAATGAGAAGTTTTTTCATGGCAACCTCACGGATTTTTCTTTTATGGTAGCACAGTTTCCGGAGACTGGCAAGAAAAAATCCCGGCAGGGGAGACCCCCAACCGGGATTTTTGAAATTTTATTACTTACCAGCGCCGGCGATCTGTGCGGCAACTTCGGCAGCGAAGTCGTCAACCTTCTTTTCGATGCCCTCACCCTTGGTGTAGTGAATGGCGTCAACGAAGGTAACCTTACCGCCCAGCTTCTTGGCAGCGTCGGCAATGTAGCCGGCCACGTCGCCCTTGAACAGGTCGGAGCGAACGAAGTCCTGCTGCAGCAGGCAGTTTTCCTTGAAGAAAGCGTTGATCTTACCTGCAGCGATCTTCTCCTTAACAGCAGCGGGCTTGGCAGCCATCTTGGGGTGGTTGTCCATCAGAGCAACCTGAACGGCCAGCTCCTTGTCAACATCCTCCTGAGGCACCTGAGCCTTATCCCAGTACTTGGGATTCATGGCAGCGATCTGCATAGCCACATTCTTACCGATCTCAGTGACATCGGCATCGCCCTCAACCGCCAGGTTCACCAGAACACCGTGGGAGCCGCCCATGTGGACATAAGCAACGGAGGTGTTGTCAGCAAAACGGTCGAAACGACGAATCTGCATATTCTCACCGATGGACATAACCTTCTCCTGCATGATCTCGGTTACGGTCAGCTCGGAGTTGGGGTACTTGCAAGCCTTCAGAGCTTCCACA
>JAZNFY010000024.1:0-9691 GCA_045589195.1 Faecousia sp.
TCACAGAACGACATGGCTACGATCCGACTTCATCCCATAAAGGATGTGGAGAAAAGCCAGCTGTTATCCTTTGCATGCGGACTTATTAAAGTCAACACCACCCATTAGGGTGGTGTTCTTTTTTGCCGTACGGGAATCGAAAGGCCGTTAAGAAAATATACTGGGGTTTTCTGATTCCGCCTGTGTGTCATAAATAAGGAGTATCTATATTGTGGCAGAGTTTGAAATTAAAAGTAAGATTTAATTATATTCCTCGCCTGTACTGCTTGAAGCATTTGCTTTATTATAGCGCTTAACAATAAGAATTGCGGTGAAAATAAGCAAAGCAAAATAGACAACCCAGTGCATAGTTGTATCAGTGCCATTCATAGTAGCAACCTTTTGGTTACCCGATAACGAAAGCAACTGCAAAATAGCACCGATTGCATACCATATCCAAGCACCCTTGCCTTTTGCGGTTACAATGGCGATAACCATAAAGATTATCATGATTAAAAAATAACCGATACAACTCATCAGGTCATATAAAAACAACATAATATATACCTCCATTTATTCGCTTCGTAAGTACTTTATTAGGCCAAGTATCGCAACAATTACCGCTATAACACAAAAACCTAAAAAACTGGAACCATCAAAGGGTTTTCCCAATGTAGTGGGGGCAATTCCTTTTAGAAAACCGCCAAACACCACACCAAGTGATGCTAAAAACAACTTTGTTGAATCTTTCATTATCCAGCCACCTTGTCTTTGAGTTCTTTTTTCAAAACATAGGTTAGTTCATCATCACGACCAAAGGTGATTTTGCAAACATCGTTGGGTGTGGTAATTTCGAAAACAGGTTTTTCTGTCCATGTTCTGCTAAACTTTAAGCAAGTTATATCGGAAATGTTAATGCGAAATCTTTCCTTTGCGGGAACCAATGCTTCACCAATGACACCGAAAATAAATCTGACCCAGACAGGCTTGGTGGAAAATATCAACTGCTTATTTTCGTATGCGATTATTGCTGATACTCCGTTGTACTGGTTGTTTGTGATAGTACCTCTACTTTTCATTTTTATCCTCCCTAATAATATAAAAAAGGTGTGCAGCCGAGACCGCACACCCGAAAAATGCGACCTCGATTTGCTACCACACAAAATCGTACGTCATCCATCCAGAAATGGAAAAACTGAAGTCAGCATTTTTGCCAATAGTAAAATGCCCACTTCTGGATAAAAAATGACGTTATTTGATTTTGTGTGGTGACACTATTATATCACAAGGGAGAATTGTTTGCAATATCTTTTGGATATTGTCCTTAAAAATTTGTTAGAGCGGCTGGCAGAATTTACAGCTTGATTAATGGCTGGAAAGTGATTATGATAAGCGTGTCTTCGCGAGGCAAATACTGAAAAGGAGGCAGCAAGATGTTTTTCTTCTTTTGTAATACCGATTGCAACACGAATTGTTGCTCCATCTGGCAGATCCTTAGTCGGATTTGCGGTTTTGGCTGCTAATGTAATAGACGCGGTCCTGCTTTTCAGCAGGACCGTTTTTTATTCTTCATTTAAACGATTCCGGATTTTTTCTGCGATGGGGCAGGCGGGGGCGTGGGGGCAGCAGCCGTAATCGCAGTCGATCTCCCACGGGCCGCCGTCGTTTTCAACGGTGACTACCCGGCTGGAATCCAGCGCCCGGCAGTAGCCGGAGATAAATTCTTCCATTATATTTCCTCCAAAACGCAGTAACCCATGCTTAGAAGCACAGACGCATCTTCTTGCAGATTATGGGAATACAGAATTTTACCGGATTCGATTTCCCAGGGAGATTGGCTGCGGTTGATGAAAATATGCACAGTTTGCTCTGGGCAGCGGCGTTCTATACACAGTTTTCCGTCGCTTGCATGAAGAAAACGTACGTCGCCAAGGCGAAGTGCGGGGGTGTTTTTCCGCAGCGAACCCAGTTTTCGGAAATGTTCGGTGATGGACACATCTTCCTTGCCCCAGGGGAAGGGACGGCGGTTAAAGGGGTCTTTTCCGCCTTCCATGCCTGCTTCGTCACCGTAATACAGGCTGGGACTGCCCGGCAGGGTGTATTGAAGAAATGCGGCAAGGGCCAGTTTTTCCCGGGCCTGGGCATATTGCTCCGGCGAAAGTCTTCGATGGGCCATTTCCTCCCGGCTGCCGTCATACTCGTCAGCGAGGGCGGTGAGGATCCGGGGGGTAACGTGGCTGCCTAAAAGATTCATGTTGGCCAGGAGTACGTCCCGGGGGTAATTTTCCGCAATGGTCATAACAGTGCGGGAAAGATTGCTGCCGTCGTCCCGGTGCCACAAAAAGTCCAGAATTGCAGTGCGGAAGGGGTAGTTCATCACCGCATCCAATGTGCCGTCTACGAAGTAGCGGCAGCGTTTGCCGTAGGATATTTTGTTGGACGCATCTTCCCACACTTCGCCTAAGCATAGCGCATCGGGTTTTAATTCCCGGAGGCGTTTTTTCAGCGCGGCAAGAAACTCGCCGGGCAGCTCGTCTGCCACGTCCAGCCGGAAACCGTCGCAGCCAAGGTTTAGCCAATGGGAGATGACGGAGTGCTCGCCGGTGATGACGTATTCTATAAAAGCGGGGTCTGATTTATTGACTGTTGGCAGGGTGTCGAAGCCCCACCAGGACCGGTAAGAGTCTGGCCAATGGGAGAAATCGTACCAGCTGCGGAAAGGGGATTCTGGGTCTGCATACGCCCCGAGGCCGCCGAAGGTGCGGTGCTTATCGAAATAAAGACTGTTATCGCCAGTGTGGGAGAAAACGCCGTCCAGAATTACCCGTATGCCCCGGGCGTGGGCAGCGTCGCACAGGGCGGTGAAATCTTCTTCCGTGCCCAGCATGGGGTCGGGAGTCATATAGTCGCCGGTGTCGTAACGGTGATTGGAAAAGCTTTTGCAAATGGGGTTCAGATAGAGAATGGTTACTCCCAGGGAAGCAATGTAGTCAAGCTTTTGGGTAATTCCCCGGAAATTGCCGCCGAAAAAGTCGTTGTTGAGAATTTTTCCGTCGGCTGTTGGTTGCCAGGAGACCTCCTCTGACCAGCTTTCATGGGTGGTATAGGGGGTTAGTTTTCCGGTAAGGTCCGGGTCGCCGGATTTGCAGAACCGGTCGGGAAAAACCTGGTAGATGGCAGCGCCTTTGGCCCACTGGGGCACGGGATAATCCGTTGGCACACAGCTTACCTGCCACAGGTCGCCGTCTTCCATGTTGGTATCGTCGCCGTATTTAAACAGGCGGAAGCAGCCGGTTTTTCCGGTGATTCGGAAGTAATAGAAATATAGACCCGGGGCATTTAGTTCAAAATTGCCGCTGAACTGTTCATAAAGGCCCATAGTTACCTTTTGGGACAGAGGAACGGTCATGGAGTGTTCTCCGTTTTCCTGCTGAAATACGCATTCTGCATAAGAGGTTTCCACCGATGCGGGAATCCGGATGCGCAGGGTGCAGCATTGTCCGGGATTCAGTGTCCCAAAGGGGTCTTTATATGAAAGGTCCTTGCTGTTATAGAGTATTCTCATGGCTTACTCCTTGGCGTTATTAAGGCTATTATATATCATTGGGGTTAAAAAAGGAAGAAAAAAGTGTGCCGCTGAAACGGCACACTTTTTTATTATCCGCAGACCTGGCGAAACAGCGCCATATATTTTTCCGCAGGGGCGTTCCAGCTGAAATCCTGCACCATACCTCTTTGTTGCAGAGCCCGGAATTTTTCCCGGTTGGTGTGATAAAGATTCAGACACCGCTTTATGGCGTACAGGAAGTCTTCGCCGTTGTAGCTCTGGAAGGTAAAGCCAAGGCCGCCGTTGCCCGATTCGTCGGTGGAGGGAACGGTATCTTTCAGACCGCCGGTGGTGTGAACCACAGGTACGGTACCATAGTGCATGGCGATGATCTGACTCAGACCGCAGGGCTCTGATTTGGATGGCATCAGATAAATGTCACCGCCGGCATAGAGTCGGCTGGCAAGAGCTAAATTGAAGGTGATCTTGGCTGCTGCCCGATCCGGGTACTGTGCAGCCAGCTCCGTAAAGAACTGTTCAAAATGGGGTTCTCCGGTACCCAGGATCAAAAGCTGACAGTTTTCCTCGCTGAGCAGCCGCCGGGCAATGTAACAAAGCAGGTCAAGACCCTTGTGTCCCACCAAACGGGTGGCCATGACCATCAATGGCACGTCCGGCGCTACCGGAAGACCTACCTCTTTTTGCAAAGCGGCTTTACAGGCGGCTTTGCCGGCCGCAAAGGTTTCCACATTGTAATTTTGAGGCAATGCCGGGTCGGTGGCGGGGTTAAAGGTGTTGTAATCGATGCCGTTGGTAATGCCGGTAAGTTTCCAGGCGGCGTTGGAAATGATTCCGTCCAGTCCATGGGCGTAGTAGGGATACATCAGCTCCCGGGAGTAGGTTTCCGATACGGTGGAAACATAATCGGCAGTTTCAATAGCGCCTTTCATCATGTTTACCGCGCCGTTCATATCCAGGGTGCTGCGGTATTCCCAGGGAAGCGCCAGCACGTCGTCAAAGAAGTTTCCGTGGGCCCAGCCTTGATATTCAATATTGTGGATGGTGAATACGCACCGGGTGTTCGGGAATTGGGTGCGGTACAAGGCGTTCAGATAAGTGGGGACCAGGGCAGTCTGCCAGTCGTTGCATTGAATCACATCGGGTTTAAAATCGATGGCAGAAAGCACGTCCAGGCAAGCTTTGGAGAAGAAAGCATAGCGCTCTGCGTCGTCTCCGTGGCCGTAGATGGCGCCGGGGCGGCTGCCGAAGTAGTAGTCGTTGTCGATGAAATATACGGACACGCCGTCTGTACGGCCTTGCAAGCTCATGATCCCTGCATACTGCTGCCGCCAGCCCAGCTGTACGGTAAATGCCGGGCCGGTTTTGACTTTTTTTGTGGGGTCGTTTTTGATTTTGTGATAGTAGGGCAGGATGAGCACGACCTCGTTGCCGGGAATCCGGGCAAGGGCGGAAGGCAGAGCCTCCATTACATCACCCAGGCCGCCGGATTTGATATAGGGCGCGCCTTCGGAAGCCACAATGGCAATCCTCATACGATTTCTCCTCTTTGAATGAAAATGGGATTTTTGGTGGTGCCGCAAAGGGAAGAGCCGGAACGGACCACCACGTCTTTGTCTAGAATTACGTTTTTCAGGGTGCTGCCTTCGCCCACTACGGTGTCATTGAAAATGACGCAGTTTTCTACGGTGGCGTTTTCACAGATGGTCACATTCCGGAACAGCACGGAGTTTTCCGCTTTGCCGTCTAAAATACAGCCGTCGGCTACGATACAGTTTTCAATGCGGCAGCTTTCGCCGTAATAGCTGGGTACCCGGTCACGGACTTTGGTAAATACCGGGTGATTATAGAAGAATAAATCGTGGCGCACTTCCCGGTTAATAAGTGCAAGAGAATTGCGGAAATATTCTTCCAGGGATTCGTTATAAAGCGCAATGCCTTTAAACTGGTAAACATTGATGGACACTTCATTTTTCTGCCACTGACCCAGCACCAGATCCCGGTCCATGTGGAAAAGGTTCCGGGCGATAAACTCCGTGACCTTTTCCCGGAGCCATTTTTTCCGGAGTACAAAGATATCCATGGATGCCAGATAATCTGCGGGAGCGGTATAGTCGACGGCGATATCCTGGATCTCCCCGTTTTCACTGAGCTTGACTGCCAGGTCCAGCTGTTTCTTGCCGTTTGCCACGCCGGCGCGGGTGACGATGGTAATATCTTTGCAGCTGGCAATGTGTGATTCCAGCACATCCCGCAGATCAACGTTACTTAAAATAGCAGAGCCGGTCATGACAACATACTCGTCTTCCGGGCCGTAGTTTAAGAAGCCCATGGAGGAGTGGAGAGTCTCCAGCTTTCCCCGATAGCTGTCTGTGGCGGACATTGCGTAGGGGGTCAGAAATTCCAGGCCGCCTTCTTCTAACTCCATGCCCCATTCTTCGCCGGAGCCGATGTGGTTCATCAGGCTCTGGTAGTGATGCCGGGAGATGATACCCACTTTGTGGATACCGGCAGAGGCCATATTGCTCAGGTGGAAGTCGACCTGGCGGTAGCGGCCGCCGAAGGGAACGGAGGCGGTGGTACGATGCTCGGTAAGGTTACCGATGGCGCCGTCATTTGCAAAAATGATTCCCATTACATTCATGGCAATTTCCTCCCTTACAGCATGTCGCCGGGCATCAGCACGGCATTTTCAGCCAAGGTAGAGCCCTTGGAGGTGACACTGATCTTGATTTTATCTTTCGGGCCGAAAGCGCCGCCCACAACTGCGTTACGGCAAATGCGGCTCTTTTCGCCCAAAATGGCATGACGGACGATGGCACCGGGTTCAATGACCACCCCGGGCATGACCACGCTGTCTTCTACGATAGCGCCCTTGCCGATGGAGCAGCCCACGGAAATGATGCTGTGCCGCACTGTGCCGTAAACTTCCGAGCCTTCGGCGATGAAGCAGCCGGTGGTAACGGCGTCTTCGTCGATATAGCTGGAAGGAGAGGCGCTGTTTCGGGCGTAGATCTTGAATTTCTCATCGCCCCGGATGTCGAAGGCGGGATTTTTGCCCAGAAGCTCCATGTTGGCTTCCCATAAAGAATCGATGGTGCCCACGTCTTTCCAGTAGCCGTCAAAGGGGTAGGCCATCATTTTATGGCCGCCGTTTAAGAGGTTGGGAATGATGTTCTTGCCGAAGTCGTTGGAGGAGTTGGGGTCGTCTTCATCAGCTAACAGTGCATCCCGCAGCACATTCCAGTTGAACACATAGATGCCCATGGAGGCATTGGTGGACTTGGGATGCTTGGGCTTTTCCTCAAATTCATAAATGGAATTATCGGGATTGGTGTTCAGAATACCAAACCGGGAAGCCTCGGACAGGGGTACATTACGCACAGCGATGGTGCAGGAGGCATTGTGCTTTGCGTGGTATTCCACCATGGCGGCATAGTCCATTTTGTAGATATGGTCGCCGGAGAGGATTACCACGTATTCGGGGTCAAAACGGGAAATAAAGTCAATGTTCTGATAAATGGCGTTGGCCGAACCCTTATACCAGCCGCTTTTCTTGTCGTGGCGTTCGTAAGGAGGCAGGACCTGGGCGCAGCTATGGGTTTTATTCAGACCCCAGGGCTGGCCGTTGCCAATGTATTCGTTCAGTTCCAGCGGCTGATACTGGGTCAGAATGCCCACGGTATCAATGCCGGAGTTGACGCAGTTACTTAAAGGAAAGTCGATGATGCGGTATTTGCCGCCAAAGGGAACAGCGGGTTTGGCGGTTTTCTCGGTGAGCACCTTCAAACGGCTGCCCTGGCCGCCGGCCAGCAGCATGGCGATACAACGCTTCTTGTGAAAATACATGGTCACAGCTCCTTATGATAAGATTGTAAAAGGAAAAAGTTCTCTATATAACATATCATATTTTTCGGGATTAAGAAAGGGACACAGTGTCTAAAAAATGCAAGAAGTTTTCGTCATTTTGTACAAATTCACACCAGGGAGTGGGTGCGGCCATGGGATTTTCCACAGAATTTGACCGTTTTTCCATCCAAATGACACCCAGCCATTTGCCGAATTTATAGCCGCAGCCGGGCAGCTCAGCCACAAATTGGTAGCCTGCTTTGGCGTGAAAGTCTACGGAGTGTTGATTCTCGGAGGTAATGATGGAGTAAATGACCCGGTAGCCTTGCTTAAAAAGTAATGTTTCCAATGCGGCGTAGAGTTTTTTGCCGATGCCTTTACCGTGGATTTTGGGATCTAAATAAATAGAGACCTCGCAGCACCAGGCATAGGCTGCTCGCCCAAAGGGCAAACTGCCGTAGGCATAGCCCAAGACCTGGCCGTCTTCTTCCCATACAAGCCAGGGGAATTTTTCAGTGATGGCGGCAAAGCGCTGGCGAAAGGCTTCTTCCGTGGGCACGGTGTATTCGAAGCTATATGCTGTATTTAACACATAGGGGCCGTAAATGGCTAAAATTGCGGGGATATCTTCGGGTGTGGCAAGACGAATCATGGGTCTGTCCTCCATAAGAGATTTTAGTATATTTTACGTAAATTTTTGAAAACAGTCAAGGTTGACACAGGAGAAAAAGGAGAGTAAAATAAGGAAAGACGAAAAACAAAGGAGGGAAAACCATGGAATCCGGCAGTAGTGGCAATATACCCGGTCGAAGTAGGCAGTTGCCGCGATTCGTGGCGCTTTCCTAAGGTAAGGTCGGTGTATTTGCCTCCCAATTTACAAAAAGGAGGAAATGCGCTTTGGCAGAACGTTTTGAAATTATTGAAAAAGCTCTTCTGAAAATGCTGGAAGAGAAAAAGTATGCAGCGCTTCGGGATATTCTGGTGGTCATGAACCCCATTGATATTGCGGCGCTGTACCGTGATTTGGAAGAGGAGCGGATTCCGCTGCTGTTCCGGCTGCTGCCCAAGGAGTTGGCGGCAGAGGTGTTCGTGGAAATGGAGCCGGATGACCAGGAAGTGTTGATCCGTAGCTTTTCCGATAACGAACTGAAAGAAATCGTAGATGAACTGTATGTGGACGATGCGGCGGATCTGGTGGAGGAAATGCCCGCCAACGTGGTTAAACGGATCCTGCGGCAGGCAAATCCGGAAATGCGCCGTTCCATCAATCAGATCCTGCGTTACCCGGATTATTCTGCCGGTTCTATTATGACCACGGAATACGTTTCCCTCCGTCCGGAGATGACGGTGGGGGAGGCGATTCTGCGGATCCGCCGGCAGGGCGTGGATAAAGAGACCATTTACACCTGCTATGTCACCGCCAGGGATCGGCGGCTGCTGGGCTTGGTCACGGTGAAGGATCTGCTGCTGACAGATGATGATGATACCCGCATTGCGGATATTATGTTAACCAACGTGATCTCTGTTACTACCCACACCGACCAGGAAGAAGTGGCTCGGATGCTCAGTAAGTATAATTTCCTGGTGCTGCCAGTTGTGGACGGCGAGGGAAGAATGGTGGGTATCGTGACCTTTGACGATGCCATGGACATCATGGAAGATGAGGCCACGGAGGACATGGAGATCATGGGCGGTATGTTGCCCTCTGAAAAGACCTACCTGAAAAGCAGCGCTTTTGATCTGTTCAAAAATCGGATTCCCTGGCTGATGCTGCTGATGGTGTCGGCGACCTTTACGGGACTGATCATTACGGCTTTTGAGGGCGCGCTGGCGGCGCAGGTTGCGTTGACTGCCTTTATTCCCATGCTTATGGGTACAGGCGGTAACTCCGGTGCCCAGTCTTCGGTTACCATTATCCGCGCGCTGAGCCTGGATGAGATCCGTTTTCCGGATGTGGGCAGGATTCTGTGGAAGGAATTGCGTACGGCTATCCTCTGCGGCGTGGCTCTGGCGGTGGTATGCTTTGTCAAGATCTATCTGGTGGATCATCTGCTGATGAACAACCCGGATATTACCTTGATGGTGGATGCGGTGGTGTGTCTTGCTCTGGCGGTGACGGTGATCCTGGCAAAGGTGGTAGGTTGCTTGCTGCCTCTGGCTGCCAAGGCCATGCACCTGGACCCGGCGGTGATGGCCAGCCCCTTTATTTCCACAATTGTGGATGCGCTTTCTTTGCTGGTGTACTTTATGTTCGCCAAGGCAATGCTGCATATCTGATAACAAAGTCGGATCGTAGCC
>JAZNFY010000025.1:0-15321 GCA_045589195.1 Faecousia sp.
GGGAATCGAACCCATGTTACCGCCGTGAAAGGGCGGTGTCTTAACCGCTTGACCAACGGGCCTGGTAGCGGCGACCTGACTTGAACAGGTGACAGACCGGGTATGAACCGGGTACTCTACCAACTGAGTTACGCCGCCGTATTTTCAGTAATGCCGAAAATCAGCTTTCTCATTATATATGAGCCCTATGCATTTGTCAAGTAAAAAATCAAGTTTTTTTGGACATACTGTTGCCGGGGGTGATTATTTTGCGTATTTTAAAGCAATGTATTCTGTTTTACCTGGGCGGCGCTGCATACTTTATTTTGGAAATCTTATGGCGCGGGCGCAGCCACAGCAGCATGTTCCTTTTGGGCGGTCTGTGTTTCCTTGGCATCGGCGCAATTGACCGCCGCTGCAAGAAGCTGCCCTTCTTCGCGCAGCTGATCCTTTGCAGCGCCCTGATTACCGGTTTGGAATTGCTCACTGGGCTTCTGGTCAACCGGGATTATACCGTTTGGGACTATCGGCAGCGCCATCACTTCCTGGGGCAGATCTGCATTGAATTCAGTCTTCTTTGGATTCCTGTCAGCTTTTTGGGAACCCTTTTTTATCGGGGCGCCCGACGTCTGATCCGGCAATGAAAGCCGCAGGTTTCATCCTGCGGCTTTCATTTATTTCAGCATTGCGCTGTTATTGAGCACCAATGTGCTGTAAAGAAACAGTACGTCCTGCCCATGAAAATCCAAAAAACGTGACAGCATACTGCCGGAAATATACCGCACATCCACCAGCGTCACCGTCTTGTAACCCTGAGCCAACAGCGGCGCCAATGAGCTGCCGAAGGAATCCCGGAAAATGATCAGTTCCTGATCCGTCTGTGCCTGGGGATTTTCAATACGCAGCAATGAGACCGGCCCGGAAAGAAACGTCTCATAGGGGTCTTTTCCGCTTAGTTTTTCCCAATCATAAATACCCCCATATTGATTTGTCTCGTAATTATAGACCTTGCACCCGTCCAGCAAGTCGTTGTGCAACGTATAAAGCCGGTCCGGCTCCATAGGCAGCGCCGCCTGGCCATAATACACCCCATAAAATGGATTCTCCGCCTCCCGGGGCTGATACTGTTCATCAAAAGAAACTCCCATCGCCGCCCCCAGTTTTTTGGTGACCTGGGTCAACCGCTCCTGCCGCCAATGGGTATCGGTGCGGTAGTAATCTTCCCCGGTCAAGCAGTCCGTCAAATCCACAAACTGAGCATAGGGCATTTCCGTTTTCATTTTTTGAAACAGTTTTTCATAATCCATCACCGGATATCCCTGCTCCGGAGCGAAATAATACGCCTTATCCGGCACAACGGCAGCAAACACCCGGGACTCTTGCAGATTTTTCTCCCAAATTTTCCGAAAAACCGAGCCGGCGTGCTCCACCGAGTCTTCATTCAGCGGATATTCCAGCTGAAATGCATGGCCCTGGGTCATGCAAATACCGTGATTGTCCTTTTGTCCCAGCACATCATAGGCAAACCGCGCCTTAACCTGCCGAAAACCATCCCGCCAGGGGAATTGGTCCATGGCATAATCCTCAAACTCACTCATAAATTTTCCGTCCAGCAGGCGCTGTGCCTCCACAGTAGGGAATTGCTGCAATTCCCGCCGCTCTGTATAAGAAATCGTATCCGGCGCCCGTAGCCACGCCCAGACTGCCAGCACCAGCCACACCGCGGCAATGACCACGCCAGCCGCCCCATCCCACTTTTTCTTCGTCATAGCGCCTCCTAAAACCGGAAATACAGAAACGGATTATACGAACCGTCCACCAAATACGCGGTGCACACCAACAAAAGCGCCAACCCCGCCGCCAATTTAAGCGCCGGCGATACCCGCCACTTTTCTGCCACATAGCACGCGGCATTGCGCACCACCGGCGTTGCGCCTACACAACCTAACGCCAAAAGCAGGCCGTAGCTTCTCAAGTAATAAACAGACTCCACCGTAACAAGGGGCACATTCAGTCCTCCGAACATCCCTAAAATATCCTGCCACGCCTGCGCCATGCTCTCAGCGTTAAAAATCACAAAGCTGATCATCACCAAAAGCAGCACATACGCCCTGCGCAGCAAAGTGGGCAACTTTTCCAAATGCGTCCACTTTTCTACCAGCAGCAGCGCGGCAAACAGCAGACCCCAGATCACAAAATTCCACGCCGCACCATGCCACAATCCCGTAAGCATCCACACTGCGAGAATATTGACCACCCAGCGTCCCCGGCTTACCCGATTGCCCCCCAAGGGTATATACACGTAATCCCGGAACCAGCCGCCCAGAGTCATGTGCCACCGGCGCCAAAATTCGGTAACGCTTTTGGAAATATAAGGATAATCAAAGTTCCTGGGGAAACGGAAACCTAGAATTCTGCCCAAACCAATGGCCATGTCGCTGTAACCGGAGAAATCAAAGTAAATGTGAAGCATAGACCCCACCGCGTACAGCCAATAAAACAGCAGGGACTTTTCCCCGGATGCCCGGAAAATCTCCGTCAACTCTCCAAAGGCATTGGCAAGCAACACTTTTTTCCCAAGACCCACCAAAAAGCCAAATAAACCGGCGGAAAAGTCAGACCAGGTGGTCTCCCGGCTTTTCAATTCCCTTTCCACGTCCACATACCGGACGATAGGCCCTGCGATCAGCTGTGGAAACAGCGCCACATATGCGCCAAAATCGATGACATTCTTCTGCGCCCTGGCATGACCCCGGTACACGTCCACCACATAACTCATGGACTGGAAGGTGTAAAAGCTGATGCCGATGGGCAGCGCAAGGCGCAGCAAGGGCACGCTCATGCCCGTCAGCCGATTCCAGTTTTCCACGCCAAAATCCGCATATTTAAACACGGCCAAGAGCACAACTCCCGTAAAAATTCCCAGAACAAGCCACGCCTTTTTCCCTTTTTGCGACGTGCATCTTTCAATGGCAATGCCGTACCCGTAGAAAAGCGTAATGGCCGCCACCATCAAAATTACGTACCGCGGTTCCCCCCAGGCATAGAAAAACAAGCTTGCAAACAATAAAAAACCGTTTTTCAGCTTCCTGGGCATGGCAAAATACAATATGAGTACCGCCGGCAAAAAATAAAACAAAAACGGAATTCCGGAAAAAAGCATAATTCCTCCCCAAGAAAAAAGGATACCAAGGGGGATAAACCCCCTTGGCTTAGCTCACGATGGCTTCGTTGTAGAGAATCTCCGCACCTTGATGGACTTTATTCAAATTATCCATAAACGCACCGATGGCATCCGTGCTGCCAAAGGCCATGATCAGCGCAGAATTTCCCACGCCCACCATCACCAAACGGTCAGGGTGTCCGCAGATCCATTGATTGGACTGAATCGCGCTGCGCCAATCCTCATAAAAAGTCTTCCGCTCAGCGTTGTCGGACAGGCTCACCGCCACTGCGGTGAAAATATTACTGTTCATCATGTGCACCAGCGATGCCGCCTCCTGCACCTGTCCCAGATGCTTCTGTGGGATCAGATACCGGTTGATCAGCTCGTCTGCGTTGTCCATGTTCAGACCGCCGGGGCCGTCATCCACGGCATTTTCCACCGTACCGCCGTAAGCGGAAAACCGATCCTCCGCATCATACTGCTGCCAGATTTTCAGCAGCAATTCCACACTCTGGGTATTATTGTTTTGCTGGCTGGTAGAACTGGGCGCAGTAGAACCGGAAGTGGGATTACTGCTGGGATCCGTCATAATGCTGCTGTCATCCGGCACACCTACACGGCAGCCGGCGCAGCACACCAGGATCCATGTGCATGCCAAAAAAAATGTTGCAATCTTTTTCATGGTTATTTCCTCCAAATAAAAGGCTTCCACCATAGGATAACCAAAAAACGATTGCAACATACTTCTATTTTCTATTGTATGGGAAAATCACGGCTCATTGAGCATGATTTTTAAGATGGTTTTGTCCGTTTCCTTCATGCCTTCCCGAGCCAGCCGTCCTACATTGCTCACCGTATTGTCCACACCCTTGGTCACAATGCCGTCACCGCCGTAAAATTGCTGATTTTCCACGTACATTTCCCAACCCAGGATTCCCGCGTCTACCGCAGCAGCGATCTTTGCCGCGCAGGAGGGCTTCGCACCGTCACAAATGGTGCCGGATAAAATAGCAATGGCGTTAACCACTGTATGGGCAATGCCCCGGAATCCGCCACCTTGCATATAGGCAATGCCCGCGCCTGCGCCGCAGCCGGCACTAATGGCACCGCAATAGGCGGACAACCTGCCAATACCGGTCTTTTGATGTACCGTCACCAAATCACTCACCGCAACAGCCCGATAAAGCATATCCTCTGAGACTCCCAAAGCCCGGGCATAAACCACCACCGGCACGCTGGCGGTAATGCCCTGATTACCGCTGCCGGAGATAATGATCACCGGCATGGAGCAACCGCTCATGCGGGCATCAGAACCGGCGGCAGCATACGCCGCAGCCTTTTTGGAAAGAAGCGCACCCTGCCGATTATAAATCACACTGCCCACATTCGCGCCCCAATTTCCCTCCAATCCCTCTTCGGCAATGGCCATATTGCAGCGGATCTGTTCGCCGATACAGTCGCGAATATCGTTAACGTCCAGAATATCTGCAAATTCCACGATTTTTTCCATACACAGGCAGGATTTATCCGTCAACTGATCTTCCGAGGACTCCTTCACCGCCTGAGAGAGCAAAACCGCATCGTCTTTTTGCAAATACACCACGTTGGTATGGTGATTGGCTACCCTCAGGCGCACCTGATGACCGTCACCTGCCAGCGTTAAATCAATATCAAAGGTCAGATCCGACGTTGCCGGCTGAATCTGAATATCCGCCCGCTCCAAAAAATCCCGGAGCTCCTGCTGCTGTGCAGCAGAGATACAGCTGATCACTTCCAGCTCCTTTTCCGGCGCACCCGCCACAATGCCTGCGCACACTGCCGGACCGATGCCGTGAAGACCGCCGGTATTGGGCACAATCACGCTTTTCACATTCTTGATAATATTGCCGCTGACCCGGATCTCCACCCGTTGGGGCAGCGCGCCCAGAAGCTCTCTCGCCTTTGCCCCTGCCAGCGCCAGCGCAATGGGTTCGGTACAGCCCATGGCCGGGCGCAGCTCCTCCCGGAGGATCTTCACATATTGCTGATAAATAAAGTCTCCTCTTTCCACAACCAGCCCTCTTTCTCTTTTTTCAATATTTTACCATTTTACCGGGCAAAAGTAAATGGGCGCGGCTATTTTACCGCGCCCATTTCATATCAGATTGTACCCTCGGCGATTTCTTTAATCATACAGAATTTCAGATTCCCATTCCGGCGCAGCAAGGATACCGGCCACTGGCCGCATTCCGGACCGTAAAGGCCATGCTTCAACGGACCGTTCTGCCAGGGACGGTTCAGCGCCAGATAAATGCGCCGGGCAGAAATGATCTGCTTCATACCGATGGTAATGCACCACTCAGGCATACCAGCCAGATCACCCCGCTGGTAACCGTATGCATTGATGGTACGGGTCTCCCGGCTAATGGGCAAAACCCGGGTAGGCAGATCAGCAAACTCATCGGCAGAAATGGGATCATCTGCCTCTGCGGCCTCATTGAACGCCACGTGGCCATTAATACCCACGCCGCCCAGACACAGATCCACCCCACCCAGAGCCTCGATCAGATCGTCGTAATCCTTTTCCATGCCCGGCTTGGGGAAATGGCGCTGGCTCTTGGGCATCACCAATTCAGGGTCCACCCGATCGTAAAAATCCCGGTACATACGTCCCTCAAAGGCCATGGGGTGGCTGGGATCGATCACCTTCTCCGGAGTGAGCATATATTCGTCCATGTTGAAAAAGTGCACCCGCTTCAAAGAAACGCCCAGGCGGTTGACCATATCCGCCAGAATAGGATACTGCTGAGTAGGGCCTACCGGCACGATCATTACCGTGTCCTTATCAGCGGCATTATTCTTCATAATTTCTTCCAGCATGGTCATAGCCATGTCGAAATAAACCTCGAACTCATTGTCCACGACCTTGCAGGTCACGCCATTAATTACCTTTTCCATGTTCTTCATTCTTCCTTCTTATATATAATTTTTCCGGCAACCGCGGTTTGAATAACTTCCAAATCGCTGTTCATCCAGCAAAGATCCGCCCGCTTGCCCACTGCAAGACTGCCGCACACATCTGCCTGCCCAATAATTACTGCCGGGGTCAGCGATGCCATACGTACCGCATCCACCAGAGGAATATTGCAATCAAACACCAAATTCCCGATCATCTTATCCAAAGACTGCACACTTCCTGCATAACAGCTCCGGTCTTCCACCAGCGCAATACCGTCTTCCACGTACACCTTGGTGCAGTTCTCGCCGGTGCCCAGCCGGTACATCTGATCCGATTCCGGCAGACCCGTGGGAGCGATGGCATCGGACACGATACACAGCTGATCCGCGCCCTTGGCCTGATAGATCATCTTGGCCAAAACCGGCGGGATATGATGATTATCCGCAATCATTTCCGCAGTGATCTCCGAGTGAGTCATGGCATACTCGCAAAGACCGGTTCTGCGTTGAATGCCGGTTTTATGCAGGGTGGACATGGCACAGTAGATATGGGTGCAATGCTTCATGCCCTGCTCCACCGCAGATAGGATATCCTCCGGCTCCGCGTCATCATGACCGCCGGACACCAAAATTCCCGCAGTCGCCAGATCCCGAATCATTTCCTTCATGCCGGGCAGCTCCGGCGCAACGGTGATCTCACCGATAACATCCTTATTTTCTATCAGCCAGTCATAACCGTCCAGTCCGGTGCGGAGCGTGTCCGCAGGGTGTGCGCCCTTCTTACCAAAAGAAATATACGGGCCTTCAATATGTATGCCGCAGAAACGGCAGCCGCTGCCCTCCTCATACTGGGCAACCCGATTTCGATAAAACGTCAGAAACTGTAAAATCTGTTCCAGGGGCGCGCTGACTGTGGCACACTGGGCAGTTGTGACACCATGAGCCACCAAATAAGCGGAGATGGCATCAAAGGCCTCATCTGTGGATTCCATATAATCATGAGCCATTGCGCCGTGATTGTGGATATCCACCAAGCCCGGCAGGATATAGGGTGAATTCTTGCGATCTGTCCCATTTTCCTCCACGGCGACGATCACACCGTCCTCGCAGACAAGCTTTCCGCCATAGATCACCCGATCCGGCAAAATCAAATTTCCAAAAAATTCCTGTTTCATTTTACTTTCTCCACATCAGGATAATGTGCACTGAACTTCTGCAATCTGCTCTACCACGATGCAGGCGTAGGGCGCATCGTCCTCATAATAAACCGTCAGCGAGCCGATCACTTCCAAAGGCTGAATATAACTGCCCTCCACTTCCGGGAATTCCAGCACACCGACAGGCTCATACAGTTCCACATTCCAAAGCGCTATGCCGCTTTCATCCAGGCCAATGAGGAACTTATACCCATTCATCACCGTATAATTGCCGCAAATCCGGATCTTCGTTCCGTAAGCTTCATGCTTCGTTTTCTGATCGTTAAACTCCACCATAAGAGTGGTCAGCTCCTCCGGCGACAGAGTCAGCGCATCCAACTCATACGTACCCACCAGTGAATCTTCACTGGTCCAGCTCAGCACCGTAATCCGGCTTTGATCGTCAAATGTACCAATTACCGTCACATCCGTATTCAGCTTGGGAATTCCCACTGCCGCATCCATAACCGCCTGACACGCCACGGTGCAGCAGCCGTCCTTATCCGTAGCCACAAGAATATACTCGTTAATCTTATTGGCAGAAAAATTATAGATGGCCGTAAACCGGGCTGTGAGCATAATGGTCTTACCCGCGTATTGCTCCGTATCATTGCGCAACGCAAAAATTGCGCTGTACGGATCATCAATCAGTGTAAAGTCAATATCCACCGCCATAGGGTCGTCATTCTCCGCCGTCGGAGCACAACCGGTAAACAGCAGCACAAGAACCAGCAAAATCACCGGCAGCTTCCACTTCTTCATGTTATAATCCTCACTTTAACTTTTTCAGCTTTGCAACATTTGCGATCACGATCAGCTCCATGCCCTTTTCCAGCGGCTGCGCAGGGTCAATATCTGTAATAATTTTTTCGCCGTTTTTCACCGCTACCACGTTAATAGAGTACTTTTTCCGCAGGCTCAGCTCCATCAGTGTCTTGCCCACCCACTCATCCTTAACGTCCAGCTCCACCATGGACACCTCATCGGAAAGCTCCATCATTTCAGAAAAACCGGATGTAATCAAATTCTTTGCCAATCGGGTACCGGATTCCTTTTCCGGAAAGGTGACCTGATCCGCGCCAACGCTTTTCAGGATCTTCTGGTGCATTTCCGTAGCGCACTTGGCAATCACTGTCTTTACGCCCACCTCTTTGCACAAAGCCACCGCCAGGACACTGGCTTCCAAATTGGATGCCATTGCCACAACCACCACATCCACGTTGGCAATATCCAACCGCTTAATGGTCTCCGGCTCGGTAATATCCGCGCACTTACACACAGGCAGCGTTTCGATGGCGCTGTTCACATTGTTCTGATCCACATCCACCGCCAGTACCTCTGCGCCGCTTTTTACCAATTCCTCAGCAACGGCCCTGCCGTATCTGCCAAGGCCAAACACCGCATACGTTTTATTGATACCCATACGATTCTTCCTTTCTATCCCACAGAAATATCCTCAACGGGGTTCCGGATATAATTTTGATCTGTATTCTTTCGATTCAGCGCGACCGCCAGGGATACGGGTCCAACTCTGCCGAAATACATGGTAAATATCACAACGATCTTTCCCCATGTACCCAAAGTGCCGGTCAAATTTCTGGAAAGACCCACGGTTGCCGTGGCGCTGCCTGTTTCATAAAGCACGTCCAGCAAGCTTGCCTCCGTTACAAGAGAAAGCAAAAGTGTGGACATGAAAAAGATGAAAAACGACATACATGTTACCGCCAGCGCCTTGCTCACCGCCTGCTTCGTCAGCCGTCTGCCATAAAGGTCCACATCCTCTTTGTTCCGGATCGCCGCCAGCGCTGCGGAAATAATGACCACAAAGGTCACCGTTTTGATGCCGCCTGCCGTACCCACCGGCGAACCGCCGATGAACATCAAAAGTAACGAAACAAGCGCCGATGCATTGGTAAGCTTCTCCTGCGGCACGGTCATAAAACCCGCCGTTCTTGTAGTCACGGATTGAAACAGTGCCATCTGTGCCTTATCCCACAGGCTGTATCCACCCAAGGTCTGCGGATTGGCATACTCAAAAGCAAAGAAACACACCGCGCCGCCCAAAATCAGTCCTGCGGTGGCGCTAAGGGCAATTTTACTATGCAGCGTCAGCTTTTGAAGCCGCTTTTTCCGGGGCAATTTCAATACCCTGAGCATATCCCACCAAACCACGTAACCGATGCCGCCCAAAATGATCAAAGCGCAGGTAACGCCATTGATGACCGGATTGGTTGCGTATTCACAAAGGCTGTTTGTGCCGATAATATCGATACCCGCGTTACAAAAAGCAGAAACCGCTGTAAACACAGAGATCCAAATGCCCCTTGCCCCAAGCTGAGGAATAAACACAGTCATATATAAAAGCGCGCCCAGGGCTTCCATGATCAGCGTGCCCTTTACGACCTTCTGAACGAACTGCCGCAAGCCGGACAAATCATTCAGATTAAACGCATCCTGCAAAAGCAATCGGTCACCAAGACCCATTTTTCTTTGCAGTGAGATCATCACCACCGATACCACGGTAATGACACCCAGACCGCCCACCTGGATCAAAATCAGGATCACAGCCTGTCCGAAGGTACTCCACGCGGAAACCGTAGGAACCACCACCAACCCAGTCACGCACACCGAGGTGGTCGCAGTAAAAAACGCATCCAGCGGTGCTACCGCCTTGCCATCAGCAGCGCTTACCGGAAGGCACAGCAAAGCCGCGCCTGCTATGATCAGCAGGACAAAGCTCAGCAGTATGATCTGTGTTGTGGAAATCCGAAGCAGCTTCTTCATACCAAATCGTACCTTTCCTGTGAGCGTGCGCACACTCTTACAATCCAAATTAACTATACCACACCCAGTTTCCTTGCGCAAGTTCCCTTTTACGATTATCGAAAAAAACACCGCTTTGGCGGTGTTTTTTATCATTGCCTGTTGCCCATATTCTTTTTGTCGTCCGTTGCCGGATTGTCAATTACCTGTCCCGCAGCAGTAAACCGGGAGCCATGACAAGAACAGTCCCAGGAATGCTCCTGAGGATTATAATGCAGCGCACAGCCCATATGGGGGCATCGGGGTCTGGTTGGTGTGAGCAATCCCAGTAAAGACTCCCCTGCATTCACCGCCAATTGCTGATGCAGCATGCTCCGGTTGGGTGCAAAAACCTCCGCAAAATCATTGGACTTTCCCTGCACCAAGTCTTTTAAAATCATTGCTGACGCCATGGAGGAAGTCATACCCCACTTATTAAAACCCGTTGCCACAAAAAGATTTGGTGTCCCGGGGGAATACCGGCCCACATAGGCCATACCGTCGAGACTCATGCAGTCCTGTGCCGCCCAACGGCCAACGATTTTAGCCCCCGGGTAATGCTTCCGGGCAAACGCCTCCAACTCAAACCATGCGCCGCCCTGTTTCCCGGTGCGATGACCGCCACCGCCCAACAATAATTTCCCCTGAGCATTTCGGAAGGACAACCCTTTTAAGTCCTCATCCACATACATTCCATCCACCAAAGGTACATTTTCCAGCGCCAGCACATAAGACCGATGCTGATACAATTTCAGAAAATAGCCCCCATGCTTGTTGATGATGGGAAAATGCGTGGCAACGATCACCTTTTCCGCAGTAATTTTGCCATGCTCCGTCACCACCTGGCGCTTGCCGATCTCCCAGACCTTAGTATTTTCATATACAGGACGCGCCCCGGCCAGCCCGAAAGCAAATTTTAGCGGGTGAAACTGCGCCTGCCGCTCCACATAGACCGCACCCTGGATACTTAACGGCAGCGGCACCTGCTCCGTAAACCCCGCCTCGATGCCCAAGCGGCGCAACGCAGCCGCTTCATCCGCCACTTTTTCCTTATCCCTGCGGGAATACACATAGGCCGTCTGCTCCTGATAATCACAGTCAATACCCTTGCACAATTCTCTGTACTGCTCCATGGCCTTTTGCTGCGCCTGCAAATAAAGCTTTGCCCTGTCAAAACCATACTTCTGAATCATCTTGTTATAGATCAATCCATGCTGTAAGGTAATTTTGGCCGTGGTATTCTGCGTAATGCCGCTGCATATTTGATCTGCCTCCACCAGCAGACAGTCCACCCCTGTATTTTTCAGCATATAGGCGCACAATAATCCCGCCATGCCGCCGCCAACAATCAATACGTCCGTCTTCTTATCGCCTTTTAACGGTTCAAACCGAGGCCTTTCTGCCGTTTGTGCCCAAAGGGAATGTTCCTGATGCATGATGCCGCCCTCTTTATCCCATATAATACCGATTATTATTCCCCTTTTCGCAGCAAAAAACACCGCCAAAGGCGGTGTTTTTTATGATCCGTTATTGAATTACAGCGCACCCACTTTTCCGTCCTTGCGCTTCTCTTCCTCGGACAAAGATTCAAAATCCACCAGATCATGGTGCATCTTGGCCAGGTCATTCCGGCTTTCCGGGTCTTTTGACCCGCTGAACACATAACCCTCGGAACGCATATAAGCATTCCAGCGCCGGTGCTCCAACACCTCAATTCCCTGGCGCTCCTGCGCCGTCAGCTCCTCTTCTTTCTTATCCGCACCGGGAATGCCGCACTTGATCCGCGCCCGCATATGAATCGCAGAAGCCACAGAAGATCGGTAATTGTACTCGTAAGTCCAAAATTCCTCTTCCTCGCCCCATTTTAAGTGCCGGGCGCGCGCATCTTCTTCCAGCTCCGAATTGATAATGACATCCCGGCTATAAGAAGATTCAATATCACCGATCAGCGAAATATCGTACGCCTGTCCCCGGTAATTGCGCACGCCCTCAATGGCCTTTTTCTGCTGAGAATCATACACAATCGCCTGGATCACCGGATGAATCTTCATGCGTTCAAAGTACATGCGCAGCTTCACCGCGGTTTTGATATTCTTATCGTCATCACCCAGCGCCACAAAAACATACGTGGCATCGGTGATCTTTTGAATTTCTTCTGCAAAGCCGGCGCTTTCAGCCTCCACGCCGGAATGCACGGCAATGGTATACCGGGCCTCACCGGGTACATACATGCCATTAAACTTCGGAGACATGAGCTCCGGCGCAAGGGCAGTAAACCTCTGCTCCGCCAACGGATCCTTGTCAAACCCATGGATCTTCACTTCATAGCCGTCCATCTGACAGAACCAGGACAGAGCCTTAACCATTTCCGTGCCGTGACGGCCCATACCCACCACAATGGCAGATATCTGTTTCAATCCGTCCTTTTCCGGGGCAGCACTCTCAAAGATCATCTGGCCCCGCTCATACAGCAACCGGTTGATCAAAGACTGCACTTCATTGACTCTGCGAACCCGAACCTTACCCTTGTCCACCGCCGCCAGCCGCAGCTCTCCGTCCACCTTGGCAGAAAACACATAGATATTTACCAAACTTCTGTCCCGATAGGTTTCGATCAGCCGCAGCGTCTGGGTCAGATTATTCGCCTCATCGCTGCCAATGGCAAAAAACCACATAGACTTTTTCCGGGAATGATACTGATATGCCCGGGAAAGTATATCCTTCTTAAAGCAAATCGCGCCCAAGCTCCTGGCGTCCTCTACCAGTGGAGCAGCGCTTTCATTTCCGTCCACAACCCCGGCAAAAACAATGGCCGCCTTGGTATTTTTATCCTTAATATCACCGGCAAGGGCCAGGGATTTTTCATTCAGCTCCGAGAAAATGTACACTTCCTTAAAATACACGCACCGATACTTGATATATGCGGAAATATCCCGGAAGAAGGATAAAATCACGCCAAAGGTTAATACCGGCGCAATCAAAAACATGGTCGCCGCCCACACCGGGAAGAATCCAGCCAGCCAGTCGGGACAGTATTCCATTGCGTCTTCCACCGAGCCGAAATCGCAGCCGATGCCAAAAATCTCGATGGTATCCAGAACCGTCAGCACCAGCGCCGGCCATGGACCGCTGCTTTGGGCAAAATGAATGGGCAAAAACAGGAAAAACGCAGCGCCGAACGCACCCGCCATCAGCATTTTCAGCGCGCCGGGCTTATATTTTCGCACAAGGGCGCTGTTATTTTTCACCAGCGCAACCGCCGCGGCAACCGCAAAGCACGCCACCGAAAGGCTAAAACAAGCCGACCACATAACCTCTTCCTCCTGTCAAAAACTGTTTATACATGGATTACAGTCATTATATACCAATTTCCCCGGCTTTTCAACATGAGATTTCCGAAAGAAAAAGGCCCTCTAACGAGAGCCTTTTCAAAATTATTCAAAGAAGGATTTCAGGAACTCTTCATTTGTCCCGTCAAATTCCGCCAGTGCAAGGAACTCTTTACCCAGCTGATTACCCCAGCTGTATGTAATGACAGTCTTACCGTGATACTCACACATATCAAAATCGCTGTTGTTGCAATCCACCGCGTGTTCCAAATAATCCAGCTGCTCAGCGGTAAAAAACTCAGGATAAATTACCTGCTTGTCATCATCATCCGGCCACATAACAGGATTCGTAAGTCCCAATTCAAAATCCTTCAAATCCCGGCTTCTGGCAATATAAGGCACCCAACGGGCGCAAGGCGCGCCTTCCAGATAAATGATATAATAGTAACCGTCGGCATAGCGAATGCAGGGGCAAGCCGTATACCGATCAGGCAGGTAGTTATACTCCTCAATGTCAAGCAATATCCAATGCACCAGATCCTGGGACTTGGCAAACAGCAGCGTAGGAGTAAAGCCCAGCTTGGGATTTTTGCCGGCCACTTCAATGATCATCACAAACTCCCCGTCGCCCTTACACACGGAAGTGTTCAGCACACCCACATTCTCCGGCAAAGTCAACGCAATTTCGCTTTCCCAATTCTGCATATCAGAGGAATAGAAGCAGTCAATGATCTGACCGCCATCGGTGCCTCTGCCGCCGTAAACAAACATTTTTCCGTTTTCCGCGTGGCAGCTGCCGAAGGAATGATCCTCGCCCAGCTTCGCCACTTCCTTTTCCGTCGCCATATCCACGAAATGATAGTGGCCGGTCTCCCGGTCGATCTGGCCGCTGGCGCACCAGGCCTTGGGTCTGACCCACTCAAAACGAAGCAGCTTATCCTCCCAAACAACCGGGGTGGATTCCACAAAATTCATTTTCAGCGTACCC
Source organism: Faecousia sp. (assembly GCA_045589195.1). Lineage (GTDB taxonomy): Bacteria > Bacillota > Clostridia > Oscillospirales > Oscillospiraceae > Faecousia. The sequence goes on from JAZNFY010000025.1 coordinate 14,398, forward strand.
AGCTTTTTCATTCTCTTTTTCCGGGAAATGCGACCGTGGCGCATCGCTTCTAGATAATTGTTCAGCATGTTTTTCGCTCCTTAAAATAACAGTATGGTCTGTATTTTTAATATCCACTTTCTAATTACATTGATTATAAACGTGCAGCAAAAGTTTGTCAACAATCCATTGCAAAATCCGTATTTTATGCATTCTTTCCATATCGCTCACCGTACGAACTTAAAATTTCGCCATCCAAAAAGAACGCCACCCAGACGGGTGGCGTTCTTTTTGTCTCACGTGTCCAAATAACTGATGAAAAACCGAAGATTTACTAATAATTAACCGCCGATATAACCTTCTCTTAACTTAACCTCGACAGCCTTTCCGTTTTCAAAATATATTTCATACCACAGAGAGTCATCGTAGCTCATTATCAATTCAGGTGTGTTATCACGAATCTTATAAATTCCACAAGTTGTTTCTCCATCATCATTTTTATGTGCGACATAAAACTCGCCATACTTTTCTACAATTTCTTCTTGGGTATTACCTATGATAAATCTATCATTATAAGCAAAATGTGTAGGATGATAATATTTAAAAACACATATAAAAGCAACGACAATTAAAACTACGCTTACCAAAATAATAATTATTTTCTTTTTCATATCATCACCGCCCTGATTTAGTATAGCATAAAAGCGGCAAAGCCGCAATACCTCTTCACTATTCACTATTACTTCTTACTTTCCAAAAATCCCGTTCAAAATTTTTAGTGAAGAGTAAAAAGTGAAGAGTGAAGAGTGAAAAAGTAAAATCCCGTCCACTTTCGTGAACGGGATTTTTGGGCTCATAGTACAAAAATGCAACTTTTTTAGTCCTGCTTGTAAAAATGAATTGTGCCGTTAATATTGTTTATCATTCAGTGGCATTTCGTATAAA
>JAZNFY010000026.1:0-12224 GCA_045589195.1 Faecousia sp.
GTTCGTCCTTTGGATACAAACGGAAAATGGCAATACAAAACGGAGAAGGAATACTTGTGCGTCCGTAACGGAGAGGAACGAGGATTCACAGCTTCTGAGTTCCTTCATACACAGGATGAGGGCTGGGAGAAACAGTATCCTTACAAGGTCGGCAAGAAGAAGGTATATATGCCATCTTCCCAAGGCGAGGCGCAAGGTTTACAGCGTGCGTCCAAGTATCCAAAGAGCACTACTTATGGCAGGCAAAACCCCATCGCCGAACGGTGGAATAGTGAAGAACAGCTTGTTCTCTGGCGAAGCGCATGGGCAGATGCAGTCAATCTGTATCTGGAACAGGCAGGTTATGATGAGCGCATTGACCATCGCAGTCATGCAGATTGTGGTTTAGAAGAACAGCCAACGGTTCACGAAGGCATTGCGGCACGGATCATGGAAAAGAAGGGTTTTCTCTCTGATCGTTGCGAGATGAACCGGCAGATCAGGGCAGATAATTCTCTCCCCCACCAGTTGAAGGAAGAAGTGAAGCATCGGTTGTCCGTCGTTGCAACGAATATCCCTGTCATTCTTGAAAATTTGAGAGATCAGATCCTTTTGATACAGTATCAGCTGCTTTTCAATGCAAAACGGCTTGTTTCTCTGGGGGAACGCATTGGCTCGATTTCAAAGGTTTATAAAGAGTATTCGCATATTCAGTCTCAACTGAAGGAAAAAAACAAGCAGCGTAAAGCGTTGCTTGCGGAGAAAAGTGCTTGTGGTTCTCTCCAGTTTGTGAAGCGGGCACAGATCGATGCGAGATTATCCGGTGTGATGGAAGACATGGAAGAACTGAAAAGTCAGAAGAATCAGTTTCTCTTGCGAACAGGCTGTGATGAGCAAGAGGTGGCACAGTTGGATCAGCATCTGAAGACTTTATCCAGCAGCAAAGATCGGTTGGAGAAACAGCAGAGCGAACTATCTGCAAAGAAGATCCAGACTGTAGATGAGTATTGGGAGATCAATGACAGTATTCTCGCAGAAGAATCGTCAGTCATAAAAACCAAACGTAAACTGTTGCGCCCTGAACACAGGAAAAGACTCCTGCGGCGTTTGCAGGAGACTTACGGGAAGGAATATCGGTATGCGCTGGTATGCGATGCGGAAAAAACGGTTTGTAAAGAGTTGAAAGAGGAAGAATCCACAGTCTCTGTCGCATCCGTTTTGAATGTATTGAGAACTTCTGAGATTACAGCGGAAAATGTCTCGAAGCATTCGGAACGAAAGAACTCCCCATTACCTAATAGGTAAAAAGGCATATTCGTGGTAACGGAAAATTCAAAAGTTTTGTTAATACGTAACGAAACTGCACATCTTTTGTAACATATCATGCAAAAAATATAGTGTATAATGTAATTTGTTAAATTCTGCTGTTCGTTGAAATGCTTTCCCGTTGATCTATCAATTTCCTTTCGATATTCATTCTTCCGATGATCGTTTTACGGCACAGGTATAAGACAGGAGTGGCGCAAATGAAGAAAGTAACAAATCACATCTGGATGAGAATCGCAACATGGCTTATGGTGGCTCTGATGCTGTTTTCGGCGATGGGCCAGACTGGTGTGGAGGACACGAATCCTCTCCGGCATGTGTTGCCTTCTGCAGTGGCGGAAGCAGGCAACGATTCGGATGGTACCAGAATCGAGACCCTCTCCATCCAGTGGATTACCGAAGACAGTACAGATAAGCCCGAAACGGGGGCGGTGGGCGATGCCCCTGTTACTTCGCTGGAGCATCTGTACCTTGCTCCCGATACTGCCGATCCAGTGGAAATGAAATATCAGGTGGAAGTAGCCTTCTCTGGCCAGTATGATTACCAGCCTGGAGATATTACCCTGCGCATTCCTGCGCAGGTAATCCATGGCCGAACCATCGCTAATGGGGAAGGAACAGTAGATCCGGACAGCTATCTGGATACGCTGGCCCTGCCTGTGCCGCAGGCTCCCTCCACCAAGGCTGATTTCAACTGGGAATTGGTTGATGGGGAATACATCATCACCAACACCTGTACCATCGGCGCTACCAGCACTGCCACCTTCCAGTTCACCATCAAGGATGTGAATCCGCTGGATGTGGTGGATATGGCTGTCAGCGACCCCATTCAGGCGACTGTGGAAGTGAAAACCAATCAGGGCAATGTGATCAGCGCCTACAGCAAGGCACTGACTGCCCAGATCGATACCTACGCCAAGGTGACCGCTGCCTATAAAAACAACGAAAACTTCTTCGACGGCACCAACAAGGAAATCCCGCAGGCAATGTACGATGCTCTTGCGGAGCGTGTTCCCGGCGCCAATCCGGAAGATTACCTTTATATCCCGTGGTATACCTATGTGTATCATGAGGGCAACCAGCCCTTCACCCTCAGCGTGGAGGATCAGCAGCTGGGCGCCTATCTTCTGGATGCAGACCGGAACAAAACCCAAAAGGAATCCGAAGGCATTCTGCTGGGCGTGACGGAGTATGACGGCCAAACCCCGACCATCAACGGCGATACCCTCAATGCTGTCCTTTTTGAAAACGATTACTGCCCCGACACCAAGGAAGCTTACGAGCACACCGTGTATGTGTGGACGGCTTATCCCCGTGCCGATTTCACCTATGCCAAGGAAGACGATCCCCGCATCAACTATCTATTTGAAAACGAAGCAACGTGGACGGTTACGGAAGTAGATGCCGCAACCGACGATGACCAACGGGTGGAAACCACCGCAGAGGCTCTGGGCGAACATTCCTTTGCGCCCATGGAATGGTCCAAGCCCACCGGCCATTTTGAGGTGTTCAAGTATACTGAGTCCAAAATCAACAAGGACTGGAACTACGGCTATGCCCTCAACCAGCTGCAAAAGGGCGAAGACGTGGAAATGAAATTCCAGCTGGAGTCTGCCGGCTATGGCTACAAGTGGACCAGCCATCTTACTTATCCCGGAGTGGTGGGCCCCGAGCAGCACAGCCCCGAGGATTACGGTCTCTATGGCTGGCGGCAGGTGATTGAAGACTACCAGACTTTCGTGGGTTTTGATGGCAACCCCCTGACTGCGGAAGACTACGAAATCCGCACCATGACCATCAAGGTGCCCACCTTGCAGATCTGGGGCAAGCGCGCCGATGCCACCTACGGCTATGTGCCGGACAGCTCGCTGCCCATCCCGGACCTGACTATCGAATACACCACCGATGGCGCCACCTGGCAGACAGCCGCCACCGTGATGTGGGGCAGCGATGGCAAGGGCGAAATGCAGATCACCCCAGCCAATGGCGTTACTGCCGATGGCAAGACCATCACTTTCCCTGAAAATGTTATCCAGACCCGCCACAGCTTCCAGAGCAACGTTTTTGGCGGGAAGACGGTTACTCCCTGCGATGTGGCCGCCATCACCTGGACGCTGGACAATACCATCCTGCTCAAGGCGGACAGTGAAAAGGTGTCCGGCCTTGTGGAGCAGCTCTTTGCCGCTGATGACAACCCCACCACCAAGTTCAAGAACGACGTGAAAATGGATGTTTATGGCTGGGTGGGCTATGAACAGGCGGCAGAAGGCGGCGACATGCTCCCGCCTGAGGAGGATTTCTACGATTCCTCCCGTGCCACGCTGAACGGCGCCAGCTACGGCGTTACCATGGATAAGTCCATGACCTATGAGAACGACACCCAGAATAAGTGTGCCGATCTGCACTATACCGCCAATGTATACGAGCAGAGCAATCTGAAAGATCGCGCCGAGTACGATGAGGCGGTGGAAGCCGGCGTGATCGCAAAGGAAACGGCAGGCATCTGGTATGATCTGCTGCCCCCCGGCGTGACCCCCGTGATGGATTCTGTACAGCTGCGCGGCAGCGACAGCGTTACCACCCAGTACGCCATTCCCAACTACAAAGGCAGTGGCCGCACCCTGTTGGTAGTGGAGGCAGACCTGACCCCTGTGCCCGAAGAAACGGATGATGGCTGGCGCGATGTGATCACCATCTCCTTTGATGCGGTGTATTCCTGGGAAAGCGCCAAGGATCTGGGCATGGATCTGGTGAACTATATCGCCTTTGAATCCTGCGGGGAAAACAATGACGCCCTTGGCTCCGTGGACAACGAGAGCGGCGAGCCGGACAATCCCCTTGCCGGTAACAATGTGACCACCCCCTCTATGCCCTCCGATGTGGCAAATGCCATGACGGATCTGAATCCCAATCATGATAACCCGGTGTTCGTCTACAGCAGCGCCGAGAACACCATCAACGTGGAAATGTACGCTGTTTCCAGCCTGAACAAGAGCGTTTCCAACGATTTGGTGGGCGTGTGGACACAGGGCCTGGCCGGGCAGGAACAGGTAACGGTATACGAAGGCCAGAACTACACCTACCGCTTGCGCGTGGAATCTCTGGCCAATACCATCACCCGGGATATCGTGATTTACGATACCATCGAAAACTACGATATTCCCGCCGGCGATGTGACCAAGGCAGACGACTACAACGACCGGGAAAGCAAGAAAAACTGGGCAGGCGACTGGCAGGGCGAAGGCCAGTGGCAGGGCACCCTGGTCAGCGTGGATGTATCCGAGTTCATCAAGGCCGGTTCTGCGCCTATTTTGTACTATGCCACGCAGGAGATCAATTTCCCTGATACCACCAATCCCAACCCCTCCGATGTGGAAATGGCCGAACTGATCGCCAATCCGGAATATGTGCTCACCAGCGATCTGTGGACAGCTGCGCAGGTGGATGCAAACGGCCTGTGGACGGTGCCTGCCGGTGTGAAGGTAACCGCCATTGCCATTGATGCCAGCCAGACTGCGGCGGGTGGCGTGTTTGAGCTGCATCCCGGCGAAAGCATGATGGCCTATCTGCATATGACCGCCCCCGACGACAACGGCGATCCCAACGAATGGAACGCCAAGGGCGCCTATGCCCACGATGCCTCCGGCAATGTGGACTGGGAAGCCGCCGGTGATGCGGAAAACAACATGTATGCCTACAACAATGCCCGCATCATCTCCACCCAGAGCGACAGCGACAACACCGGCGACTCCGCCCGCAAGATGACCCGCAACGACTATACCCGCGTTGGCATCCTGCCCGGACAGGTGAGCATCGTCAAGGAATGGCAGGATGACAACAACCACGACGGCCTGCGCCCGGACGAGGTGACGGTTACCCTGATGCGCAAAGCCATTGGCGCAGCGGGAACCAGCCAGCCGGTTCCCGGCCCGGATGGTCAGCCTCTGACGGTTGTGCTGAACGAGACCAACCAGTGGAAGCATACCTTCTACCAGATCGATGTGGTGGATGAAAACGGCACGCCGTATCTGTACAGCTTCCAGGAAAATGAGATTCCCGGCTATCGCCTGTCCGTGAAGAACACCGGCGATACCGAATATACCCTGTACAACATTCACGAAAATGAAAAGGTTACCATCGAGGGCAAGAAAATCTGGGAGGACAATGACAACGCCTACGGTACCCGTCCCGACAAGGTAAGCATCGGGCTGTACTGCAATGGAATGCTGAAAACCTCCGTCAATATGTCCGCCAAGGAAAACGGTGAATGGAGCTACCGTTTTGCGGATCTGGACAAGTATGCTCCCGGTGGCGAAGAATACCGGTACGAAGTCCGCGAGGAATATGTGCCCGGTTATGTGGCCACCTATGTGGACGGCAATCTGGTCAACACCTATGCGCCCTATGGCGATCTGGCCATCAGCAAGGCGATGGCAGGCGGGGCCTCCGGCAGCACGGAGTTTGAATTCAAGCTTGTGCTCACCCGGGAGGAAGACGGCGAAAACAAGCCGCTGACCAGCGCCTATGACTATAAGGTTTTTGATGAAAACGGCATGGAAGTGTCCAGCGGCACGGTTTCCTGCAATGGTATCATCAAGCTGAGCGCAGGTCAGAAAGCCGTGGTTTACGATCTGCCTTCCGACGCTTCCTACCGGGTGGAGGAAACCGCCAAGCCCGGCTATACCCAGACCAAGGCTGAAAATACCTCCGGCATGATTCTGGCCGGCAGCACGGCAGAGGTCTCCTTTGTCAACCAATATTCTGCCAGCGGCAGCGCCACCATTCCCGTCAGCAAGACCTTCCAGGGCGGTGCCATGAATCGTGGCCAGTTCATCTTTGACCTGAAGGATGCCGATGGCAATGTGGTCATGAGCGCCTCCAACGGTCAGCCCACAGATCAGGACGGCGCCAGCGTGGCACAGGCCACCTTTACCCTGAACCTGACTGGCGAGGATGTGGGCCAGACCTACGAATATACCATCGTGGAGCGCGTGCCCGAGGAAACCGGCGGTATTGTTTTCGATACAGCCGAATTTCCGGTAACCGTGACCGTGACCGACGACGGAAACGGAAATCTGGTTGCTGATATTGCGTATCCCGGCGGCGAACCCTCCTTCACCAATGAATACAGCGCCAGCGGCTCTACCGAGTTCAAGGCGTGGAAGGTGATGCAGGGCGGCGAGCTGGCAGGGAACGACTTTACCTTTGAGCTCTATGCCTATGACGAGGTGACCGGCACCAGGGCAGGCGAGCCTGTCATGACCGCCAAGAATGATGCCGATGGCGTTATCTCCTTTACCGGTCTCACCTTCGATCAGGATGACCTGAGCGGCGACCCGGAGAACCCCAACGTCTATTCCTACCTGTTGGTGGAAAAGGACGACGGCAAGGAAGGTATTGTTTACGACAAAACCGAATACATCGTCCGCATCACCCCCAGTGATGCCGGCAATGGTGTGCTTTCCTTTGCGCAGGAAGTGGTGGATGCGCAGGACAATGTTGTGCTGCCCGTATTCACCAACGGCGCGGAACCCGGTTCCCTGAGCGTGACCAAGCAGGTGACCGGCACCGCCGATCCGCAGCAGGAGTTCACTTTCCATGTGCGCCTCACCGGCGAAAACCTGCCCGAAGAGATCGAATATGTGCTTTCTGCCGCCAAGGCTGCCATCAGCGAACTGCTGCGCACCCTGCCCGGCAACAAGGCCGTGCTGGCCAGCGCGGCAGCCCCTGGTGCACGGGCGAATAAATATTATGTGCTGCCTGACGACGATGCGGCCCTCACGCCTCTGGCCCGTCTGGATGCGGATGGTAATCTGGTCATTTTCCGCGCTGCGCCGAATGCGGATGGGACGTATACATTCAGCGACGGAGTGACGATCACATTTACTGAAGGCATTTATGACGTCAAGAGCGGAGATGTGTACTACTACCTGCTGTCCAATACGGAGAATCCGTCCCAGGCGACGTTCAACTGGCCCTGGTTCGACGAGTATTCTCTGGTGAAGACAGTCTCCATGGAAGGCGGTCTGAAGCCTGCCAGCACCAGCGGCATGTTCAAATCGCCCAACCTGACCTCTGCCGATCTGTCCATGCTGGATACCAGCGAGGTGACGGACATGTCTTCTATGTTCAGCACTGCCAGCACCTCTTTCAACGGCAGCCTGATTACGCTGATCGGTGAAGAAAACTGGGATACCAGCAATGTAACCAATTTCGCCAGCATGTTTATGTTGCAGGATGAGATTACTTCCATTGATGTGGGCGGTTGGGACATGAGCAGCGGCAGCAACTTCCAGTATATGTTCCGCGGCTGCAAGGCGCTTACCCAGTTGGATGTAAGTAATTGGCGTATGAACACCTCGGCCACCAACGGAACATACTACTATATGTTTGCTGACTGCCAGAAGCTGACCAGCATCGATGTAAGCGGCTGGACAGTGGATGGGATCGCGAACATGTCTTACATGTTCTATAATTGTTATGCGCTGACAGGGCCCATCGATACCAGCAGCTGGAACACGGCAAACGTTACAACCTACAGAAGCATGTTCCAGAATTGCCGTGCTATGGGAAAAATCGATGCAAGCGGCCTTAGCCTTGCCAAGGTCACAAGTACAACCGGCATCAGCAGTATGTTTGCCACCGGCTCCAGTGCTGCAGACCATGAACTGATCCTTGGCAGCGGGTTTGTGATCCCCACAAACTTGAAATCTCAGAGTTTCACAAACAGCAGCAGTAAGTTCAGAAGGATCACCCTGACGGACAAGACCATCTCCTCCACGACCAGTTTGCCCTCACCCTCGATAATTTCGCCCTACACCGGCAAGTGGAAGAATGTGGACACCGGTGACACGGCTAACACCACAGCCCAGCTGTTCGACGGCAACCACGCCGGTACATGGGAATGGGAAACCAGTGGTGTTATTCTCGAGTTTGCCCACGGCGGCGGCTCGGGTACCATGGATCCCGTCACCGCTGCTTTGGGCGAGGCTGTAGAAATTACCAATGGTTTCGATAACTTCGGCTATATCTTTACCGGCTTTAAGGATGAGCTGGGCAATCTTTTCGAGGACACAGACCGGGATGGCAAGGTTACCATTCCTGCCAATACATACACAACCAGCGGCACCCATACCCTGACCGCTCAGTGGGAAAAGCAGGAGACCAAGGTGGAGATCACCGATGGTCTGTTCACCTTTACCCTTCATGCTGGCGAAACGGCCACCTTCCCCGACCTGCCCGCAGGCACCACCTACGAGGTCTGGGAGGAAGTGCCCGCTGGCTGGAAGCTCGTTACCCAGACCGGCACCGCGGGTACCATCGAATCCGGTAAGACCAGTGAAGCCAGCTTTACCAACCAGAGTAATACGGGCAACCCTACCATTAGTGCACAGGCAAAGAAACTGCTGGATGGCGAGGCTCCCGTTGAAAGCCAGTTTCAGTTCAAAGCCAGCCGAGTTTCTGGCACACTGGAGTTTTATTTCAGTACTGGGCTTACAGAAAACATCGTAAAAAACGATGCCAATGGTATGATCGATTTTGGCGTCCACAGCATCACTGTTACCACAAGTAACACAACGCCCATCAGTACTGATTTTCTCATTCGTGAAATCATCCCTGCTGAAGGGGATCCGGACTATGATCCCAAAATCGAATATGATACCTCTGTTTATACGCTGCGTCTTACTTATTGGTACGATGCAACACTGAAAAAGAAGCATGTTGAACTGCAATACCTCGATGCCGACGGCAACGTCCTCTCCGGCCCGCCCGTATTCCACAACCGCACCAAGCCCGGCAGCCTCGCCATCAGCAAGACCATTGAGGGCGCAAGCGACGCTGCCAAGGATACCGAGTTTACCGTGCAGGTATCCTTCACCAAGGATAACCTGCCCTGGAGCGGCACCATCAAGAACGGCGAAACCGATGTGGCTGTCACAAACGGTGTGTGTTCGCTGACCCTGAAAGGCGGCGACACCGTTACCCTGAGTCAGATCCCCGCCGGTGTTGCCTATGAGGCCAAGGAGACCGGTGCCTATCCCGGCTGGACGCTGGATACCACTGTTGCCACCGGCACCATTGCCGCCAACAGTACGGCAGAGGCTTCCTTCACCAATACCTATGCCGCCACCGGTTCCTTCTCCATCAAGGCCAATAAGGAACTGATCGGCCGTACCCTGCAGGAGGACGAGTTCTCCTTCCAGCTGTACGACATGAACACCGGCAGCAGCGACTACAATCAGGCGATCGACCAGACCACCAACGCCGAAAACGGCACGGTGCTGTTCGGGCCCATCAGCGCAGCTGCCCCCGGTACGCTGCATTATGAGATCCGGGAGGACGCGCCGCAGGATGATACCATCGCCTGCGACACGGAGCCGCTGAAGGTCACCGTCACCCTGACCGACAACGGCAAGGGCTCCCTGAATGCTGTGGTCGCCTTTGAAGGCGATGACGATACCCTCACCAACACCGTCAAACCCGGCAGCCTGACTGTCAGCAAGACGGTGGTGAATGCGCCTGTTTCCAGCACGGCGAAGGCATTCCCCTTCACCCTCACCCTGACCGGCCCGGATGGTACGCCGTTTACGGAAACCATCGACTGCAACGCTGCCGCTGTGGCGCAGGATGGCAACCGCTATACCTTTACGCTGGTAGATGGGGACAGCATCGAATTCACCAATATTCCCCACGGCGTCCAGTACGTCGTCACCGAAGGCGATGTGCCCGGTTATACCGCCATAAGCGCTGGCGAAATCGGCACCATTGCCGCCAACGAAACCGCTAATGCCAGCTTTACCAATACCTATGCTTCCTCCGGCGCTTATCAGCTGTCGCTGAATAAGCAGCTGGATGGCGCAGATATGGAAGCCGGTCAGTTCACCTTCGTGCTGATGAACGAATCCGGTTATGTGCTCCAGACCGCTACCAACGATGCAAATGGTGTGGTCAGCTTTGCTGAACTCCTCTTTACCGGCGAGGATGTGGGCAACAAGACCTACAAAGTGGCCGAGCGCAGCAGCGGTCAGGCTGGTATGGATTACGATGAGACCATCCACACCATCACCCTGACCATTCGGGATATGGGCGATGGTACCCTCGAGGTTGTGGATAACCTGCCAGATGGCGGTATTGCCTTTGTCAACACCTACGACGACGAGACCAGCTATACCGTTACCAAAAAGTGGCTGGACAGCGACAACCTGATGGGTATGCGTCCTGAGAGCATCACGGTGGATCTGTATCAGAACGATGCTTTGTACCGGGAGAACGTTGTTATCGCCCCCATTGGCGATGACTGGACCTATACCTTTACCGATCTGCCCGCTTTCGACTGGTCCGGCGTGCCCTATGTGTACGATGTACGCGAGCAGAATGTGGCGAATTATGCCAGCAATCGCGTCAGCGATGAGGATGGCACCACCATTACCAATGCCTTGCTTGGCGTACTGACCGTCAGCAAGGTTGTGAAGGAGCAGGAGGACTGCACCGAGGCCTTTACATTCACGCTGTCTCTGGAAAAGGACGGCGTAGCCCTGACGGATACTTTTGATTATCAGATCTTGTCTGAGGATGGCAGTGTGTCTGTCACTGACACGATCTCCCATGGCGGCGCCTTCGAATTGAAGGATGGCGAGAAGATTGTCATCACCGGTCTGCCCATCGGCACCGCTTATGAGCTCGAGGAGACTGAAAACGAGGATTACTACGTTGAGGTTACCGAGGGAACGGCAGAGGGAACGGTTGCGCGCTACAGCAGCAATCAGGTTACTTTTGCCAATACATATGATCCGGCTGTGGGTTCTCTGAAGATTGTGAAGAGCTTCAGCGGCCTGCCGGAGGGTACGGATGTCAGCAATCTGTGCTTCAAAGTGACCGCGCCCGATGGCACTGAAACCAACTATACCTATGCCGATTTCACAAATGGTGAATTAGTGATAGAAAATCTGGCAGTTGGTGAGTACACCGTCACGGAAACCAACGCAGATGGTCTGATCACCAACTACAGCCTGAGCGCAGACAGCGTAACGAGTGGCGAAGCCACCATCGCCAAGGATGAGGAAGCCATCATTGCCCTGACCAACACCTATACGCAGGATGTGGGCAACCTGAAGATCACCAAGAGCTTCGAGGGTACCCCCGCTGACGCAGACCTGTCCGGTCTGAGCTTCACCATCAGCGATGGCACGACGAACACCGTGGTGACCTATGCGGACTTCCCCGATGGCGCTTACACCATCGCCAACATCCCCGTGGGAACCACCTATACCGTCGAGGAAACCAATGCCGGTACGCTCATCGCCAACTACAGCCTGAGCGCAGACAGCGTAACGGAAGGCACTGCAACCATCGCCAAGAATGAGGAAGCCACCATTGAGCTGACCAACAAGTACACGCAGGATGTGGGCAGCCTGAAGATCACCAAGACCTTCGAAGGCGCCCCCGCTGACGCAGACCTGTCCGGTCTGAGCTTCACCATCAACGATGGCACGACGGAAACGACCGTGACCTACGCGGACTTCACCGATGGCGCTTACACCATCGCCAACATCCCCGTGGGAACCACCTATACCGTCACGGAAACCAACGCCGGTACGCTCATCGCCAACTACAGCCTGAGCGCAGACAGCGTAACGGAAGGCACTGCAATCATCGCCAAGGACACCGAAGCGGTTATTGCCCTGACCAACACCTATACGCAGGATGTGGGCAGCTTGAAGATCACCAAGACCTTCGAGGGTACCCCCGCTGACGCAGACCTGACCGGTCTGAGCTTTACCATCAACGATGGCACGACAGACACCGTGGTGACCTACGCGGACTTCACTGATGGCGCTTACACCATCGCCAACATCCCCGTGGGAACCACCTATACCGTCACGGAAACCAATGCCGGTACGCTCATCGCCAACTACAGC
>JAZNFY010000027.1:0-5360 GCA_045589195.1 Faecousia sp.
TCGCTGAATCTGCGGTCATCAGCCGCATGGCAGTGAATATCCACAAGACCGGGACCCACATAAGCGCCCTGGGCATCGAGAACCGGAATATCGCCGAAATCCGGTGCTTTCCGCATTTCACCATAATCCCGGATTTTGCCGTCTTCCACCAGCAAGTAAGCCTCCGGGATCAAATGATCGGGCATGACCAACTCCGCATTGATAATTACCATTTTTTCCATGGGCAACTCTCCATTTTTATATACTTTATAAATTTAAACGAACCGCACCGCATTCACACAGCACGTGCACGGTTCAACCATGCAATTCAATAATAACACCTCCATTGTAAAAGTCAATACGTTTACACACAATATTTTGTGTTCTTGCCTCTGTCATACACAATCATCGACGTCCCCAGCACAACATCTCTACTTGTTAAGTTATTTGTAATTTTTAAAATAATTATCTTTGACAATAGCAATTCTATATGATATATTTAATTAAAATAAAATAATTAAACGAGGAGGGATCCTTGATGATCAACAGCTATAACGACCAGAAACGATACCTGATTCTGAATCTGATCAACCATTTAAGAAGTGTTAGCCGTACCGACCTGGCAGACCTGACCGGATATCAGCTGGCCAGCATCAGTACCCTGACAAAGCAGTTGATTGAGGAAAAGATATTGAAAGAAACCGGCTCTTATTCAGCCGGTCAAGGCAGAAAGCGCACCTTACTGACCCTGAATTCCCAATATCTTTGCGCCATCAGCATCTCCTTTTCAGGAACAGAGATCAGTTGCATTACCGCCCAATTCGACGGCAACATTTTAAGCAAGCAAACGCTGGACTTTTCAACCGACGCTTCCCACAGCGGTCTGTGTGATCGGGTCTGCAAATTAATCCACCATGCCCTTTCGGAATTTGCCGACCGGAACATCATCGGCATCGGTCTTTGCACCCCTGTCAACGACCCAGCCAACTTCCCCATCGTGTCTATGAATCCGGAGTATCGTCAGCTTCGCGACTGGATTCAAAAGGCTCTGCTGCCCTTCCTTCAAGAAAAATTCTCCCTGCCCATCGCCTTGTTTCACGACAACGCACTGCCCGCATTGGTGGAAAAAAGTTTTGGCGCAGCCCAGGATGTTTCCGATTTCATTTGCGTCGAACTGAGTAACGGTATTGGCTGCTCCATTTGCACCAACGGCAAGCCCGTAATCGGAAGTGATGCCTATGCCGGTGAACTAGGTCACACGGTAATTGACAAAAGCCAGATATCCCGGGGAATCTGCTACTGCGGCAAACCCGGCTGCATTGAGCACTATACTGCCCTGCCTGTGCTTCTGGAGCAAATTACCCGAGAATCCGCAGGCCGCACCTACACCCTACTTCCGAAAGAGGATTCTCCCGCCCCCATTACAGCGGAGACCTTGGCGCAAGGCGCGGAAAACGGCGACCTGCTCTGCCGGCACTACCTGCGGCAGGCTGCCGAAGATTTGGGTCTTGCTATTTCCAATGCAGTCATGCTTCTAAACCCAGAACGGATCATTCTGTTTGGCCATATGCTTTCCCTTGGCGATTACTTTCTGGATCATCTGAAAGACGCGATTCTGGATAATCTATCTCCCAAATCCGCACTAAAGCGGCAAGATATAATTGTCTCGCAGCTACTTCCGGAGCAACTGCCCCTGGGCGCGATCTCCGAGCTGTTCGCTTCCTATTTAAAAAAGGAAGATTTCAGCTGGGTTTACTGCTTGCCGCAAAACTTTACTAATAAATAAACCGTGAAAGGATGTACATTATGAAGCAAGCCATTATCACCAAAGTAAGCGGCCCCATCGACTGGGATAAAATTCCCTCCGTTGCCATCAATGAATTGGTGGAAACCGAATCTACTGACATTACCGCTGCCGCGCAAATTTGCTATGACGAAAACGCCCTTTACCTGCGGCTGAGCGCCAAGGAAACAGAAATTCGCGCCGTGGAGACCGGCCCTACCGGTAACCCCTGTGAGGATAGCTGCCTGGAATTCTTCTTCTCTCCCATGGAGGGCGACATCCGGTACTTCAATTTTGAAATGAATGTCAACACCTGCCTGTACTTAGGCCTGGGCAGCTGCGTGGCTGACCTGACCCGGCTGATCCCCGCCGAAGAAGAAGGCAACGGCACCGAATTCAACTTCCACCCCCGGGCAAATCGTGACGGCGAGCATTGGGAAGTGACCTACCAAATCCCCTACGCCTTTATCCGCCGCTTCTTCCCGGACTTTTCCGTATACTCCGGCAAGACCATGCGCGCCAATTTCTATAAATGCGCCGACCTGACCACAGTGCCCCACTACCTGGCATGGAATCCCATCACCAGAAAAGGCAGCTGCGTGTTCCACACCCCCAGCGATTTTGGCCTGCTGCGCTTTGAATAAGCCCCCTAAGAGCACCCCCCGCCGGTTTCCCCCGCCTGGGTTCCGATTATTCCAACATCACAAAATGATTCTTCCGGCATTCCAAAACGCCCTCTTTTCGCAGCTTACTGATCTCTGCGGAAAGGCCGCTGCGATCCACCTCCAAATAATCCGCCAATTCCTGCCGGTCATAAGGAATGGAAAACCGATCAGAGCCGCCTAGCTTCGCCTGATTCAACAGATACGCCATAAGCTTTTCCCGGGTGGTACGTTGAGATGTGATCTGTATTTTCTGGTCAAACACTAAATTTTTATTGGCCACCAAACGCAGTAGATTAAAAATAATTCGATTATGAAACGAACAGGCGTTGGAGCAGCTGGTGGTGATCCGTTTGCAATTCATCAGAAGCAGCACACTGTCCTCATCTGCCACAATGCTGATCGGCAGCGCTTGCACCCCAGCACAGGCATAAGTCTCGCCAAACAGCTCCGCAGTGGATATATGAGCAACAATACTCCGGTTACCGTAGTAATCATTACGGGTCATTTGCACAGAACCGGAAAGCACCATGCCCACATCCAGCGCCGGATCCCCTTCCCGAAATACAAATGACCCCTTTGCAGCCTGAACAACACGCCCGCCAATACAACCAAGCATCCCTTGCAGATCTTCCATTTCAATGCCGTCAAACAGCTGACATTGGCGTAAAACCGGATAAAAATCTTTCATAAACGCTCCTTTTGTTGAAAATTCAACATATCATTTAGCACCAGTATAGTATACTGATACCAGAAAGTCAAGGAGGTGTTCTTATGATTATTGAAGGTTGCCAGGGCAAGCCCCGCACACCCACCATTCACGAAAAGATCTGTCCCCAGTGCGGCAGTGTCATAGAATTATTTTCCATCGATACCCAAGTCGCCTGTGACAATTGCGGCTTTGTTGCCTACAACGACACGCTAAGCTGCGTCCAGTGGTGCGCCTATGCCAGAAAATGCGTGGGTGACGAAATGTACGAAAAAATGATGGAGATCGCCGCCCAGCAAAAGCGGCAAAAGGAGGAGTCCGCATGATTCGGAATATTATTTCCATCGACCGGGACAAATGCGACGGCTGCGGTCTTTGCGCCAAAGCCTGTCACGAAGGCGCTATCGTCATTGAAAACGGCAAGGCAAAGCTGATCCGAGAGGACTACTGCGACGGCCTGGGTGACTGTTTGCCCGCCTGCCCCCAAAATGCCATTACCATGGAAAAGCGGGAAGCGCCCGACTACAACGAGGCGGCGGTACTTGCCGCAAAGAGCAAAGCCCACATACCGGCAAATCCCCCTATTGAAAGCATCAGTCAGCTGCAAAACTTCCCCATTCAGATCAAGCTTACGCCGCCAAACGCCGCATATTTTAACGGTGCGGACCTGCTCATCGCCGCAGACTGCACCGCCTATGCTTATGCCAATTTCCACGATTCTTTTATGGCAGGAAAAATTACTTTAATTGGCTGTCCAAAGCTGGATGCAGTGAATTACGCAGAAAAGCTATCACAGATTTTCATGGAAAACCGGATCAATAGCATCACCGTCACCCGCATGACCGTCCCCTGCTGCGGCGGACTGCCCTTTGCGGTTAAAAACGCCATCGAAGCCAGCGGCAAAAACATACCCCTGCATATCGTGACTATCACACCGGACGGAAAAATCGTCTCCTGACAATTTTTCCCATCTATACTTGCCAAAACCCCTCCTTTTCGTTATACTGAAAGAAAAGGAGGGGTAACTATGTCCGTTTTTTCCCGTTTGAACAAGAAACTTGGCTTTGGCCTCATGCGTTTGCCTGTGATTGGCGAAGAAGTGGATATTGCCACCACAAAGGCAATGGTCGATACCTTTATGGAAGCAGGCTTCATTTACTTTGACACCGCCCACGGCTACTTAGGCGGCAAAAGCGAACTTGCCATCCGGGAATGTCTGACCTCCCGCTATCCCAGAGAGTCTTACATTCTGACCAATAAACTCTCCACAAATTTCTTTGAAACAAACGAGCAGATTCGGCCTTTGTTGGATCAGCAGCTGAAAGCCTGCGGTGTGGACTATTTCGACTTTTACCTGATGCATGCCCAGGATGTGGCGATCTATGCCAAATTCAAAGCCTGCCGCGCCTATGAAACCGCTCTGCAACTGCGCTCAGAAGGAAAATTTAAACATTTTGGCATTTCATTTCACGACCGGCCGGAGCTGTTGGATCAAATCTTAACGGAGTATCCTCAGATTGAAGTGGTGCAGATCCAACTCAATTACCTAGACTACGACGACTCCTCCGTTCAATCCCGGAAATGTCTGGACGTGTGCCACAAGCACGGTAAAAAAGTAATCGTTATGGAGCCGGTCAAAGGCGGCTCTCTGGTCAATCTGCCGGAGGATGCCCAGAATGTTTTGCGAAAGCTGGGCGGCGGCTCAAATGCCAGCTATGCCATTCGCTTTGCTGCGGGGCAAAAGGATGTAATCATAGTCCTTTCCGGCATGAATACCGTGGAAATGGTTATGGACAACTGCGGTTACATGGCAGATTTCCAGCCGTTGAACGAGAAAGAACAGGCGGCAATCGGGCAGGTACGGGACATTATACGCAACTACAACACCATTGCGTGTACAGGCTGCCGTTACTGCACCGAGGTTTGTCCCCAAAGCATTCCCATTCCCGGTTTTTTTGCATGCTATAATACCAAAAAAATCTTTAACAACTGGAATACGGACTACTATTTTCACCAAATCAACGCATGGGAAGGCAGTACCATCAGTGACTGCTTAAAATGTGGCCTTTGTGAAGGCAGCTGCCCCCAACACCTTCCCATTCGGGATTTGTTGGACACTGTGCGTGAAGAATTCGCTGACGCTTGAAAAAAAATTGCAAGGGGCCCAAACCGGCCCCCCCAATTTTTTTTTTTTAAAAAAAGGGTTTAAAACCCCCCCCCCCCCCTT
>JAZNFY010000028.1:0-11370 GCA_045589195.1 Faecousia sp.
CATTTTAAGTTCGAATCTCCTCATCATAAATACCGTACCAACAAAAAAACCACCCAATAGGGTGGCTTTTTTGTTGGTGGACTCGAGGAGATTCGAACTCCCGACCCCCACAATGCGAATGTGGTGCGCTCCCAGCTGCGCTACGAGCCCATGTTTTGACTGCCTGTCGATTATACCGCCGTGGCAGTCGTTTGTCAAGAGTAACAGGGTACAATTTGTGCCCTGTAAACTATTTTTTGGAGGGGATTGCTGCGAAGATTTTTTCCGACAAAAGCTTGCCGACAAAGGCAAAACCGATACCCAAAACCACGGAAAACAGCACATCGGTGGGGTAGTGGACGTAAAGGTAAAGTCGGGAAAAAGAGATCAGCGCAGCTAAAATCATAGCGGGGATACCCATCTTCCGGTTGTAAAGAAGCAGCGCAGTGGCAGCTTCGAAGGAAGCGAGGGTGTGACCCGAGGGGAAGGAGAAATCGTGGGGCGTTGCAATGAGCAGAGCAATCTGTTGACCGTAATGCTCAAAAAGGAAATCGTATGGACGCTGCCGGGCCACCAGAGGTTTCAAAGTTACATTGCAAACCAGAAGTCCCAGGATTAACGCAATGCCCATGGCAAGACCGGCTTTTCTGTACTTGGGGATTAGCAGCAGGATCACCGCGCAGATAATCCAGAAGATGCCTGCATCGCCTAAGCAGGTGATGATGGGCATAAGCTTATCCAGAAAAGGATTGGTGAGATTTACCGCGATCCAGTCGAGAATCGGCAGGTCAAAATTCACGGCAAGGGCGGTTAAAATGTCCATTATTCCGCCTCCTGGTACCGTGCGTAGAGGGTCATGGGTTCCAGCAGTTCTTCGCCGGATAAGTCAACAGTGTTACTTTCGGTGGGAGGGATAATGAGCGTATCGCCCCGCTCGGAATACCAGCCCAGGAATTTATAGCCTTCGGGCACCGTTACGGCAGGAAGGTTCAAATGCAAAGTGTCGGCGCTGACAAATTCATCGCTGATGGTGTTTTCGCCGTCCATGAAAGTCACGCGCACTTCGGTATTCTTTTCCTGTACATTTACATTGGTTGCTTCCATGACCTTCCATTTGCCGGATGTGTATTGGAAGAACAGGGTGTTGCAAAGGTTATAGTCCTTGACCCAGCCGTTTTTGTCGGTCTGTTTCAGGGTGATGTCGATCATGATGGAGAACAGGTTATCACTGTACTTGTAGAAGTCGCTGTATACCGGTTCGGTGAAAGCAATGGATGCGCCCGGTCTTAACCACTCGCTTTTACTGAGGGCTTTGTAGAATTGGGAGTTGGTGCTGAAATATTTCTGCACTTCACTCAGGCTTGCCCGACTGGTCATAAATTTGCCGTAGATCTTCATTGCTTCCAGCGCCAGATTCTTTTGCTCGTCGGTAGCAACGGAAGGCTCAGCAGCCTGCGTGGAGTAGACGCCGGTGGTTTCGTCCTTCGTTACGGCAAGCTCCATACCAAGGGCATCTTTTACGGTGACCGTGGGCTCGGCACAGAAAACAGTCGTGCGCAGAACATCTGCCTGGTAACCGCTGATATCTGCGGGAAGATAATCTTCTGCGCCGGTGCGAACGGTTTTTACCACATAATCGTCGGTCAGCGCGAAGCCGTTGACATACACAGTTTGACCGGGATAGCGGACGACATTGACGGTTTTCCGGGGAACATCCAAAGAAGCCAGTTCCCAATGAACATCACCGTTGTCTTTGGTGATGGGTGTCAGGATAAAGCTGGCGACCAGCTTGTCTTCCAGCAGGACGATGAACATCTTGTCATCACCCGTTCCGAGAGGATAATCAAAAGCAGTCAGCTCTTGATCGCCAACCAAATTGTTCATTGTGTCGGCATAGCTTTCCTTGGTTACCGGTCCTTCGTCAGCGAGGTTTGCCAGTTCGTAGATTTCTTCCCAGTCAGGGTCGGCAAACAGTTGGTTAAATACCGCATCCCGCTTGGAATTGGGGTCGGAAGCTTCCAGATTGACCAAATAACTGTTTAATGGGATCAAGGCGCATAAAATAACGATGAAAATAATCGCGAAAAAGCCTGCGTAAACAGTATAAAACAGCTTGGTGCCCTGGGTGGGGCCTTTCTTTCTGGGCCTTCTGCGGCGGGGCGCCGGTTCTTGATTTGAATTAGAGAATTTTCCTTGATACATTGTTAATCCTCACTATTGGGCCGGACCATAAAGAAGTTCGGCATTCTTCTGGGCTCTTTTTGCAGGACGGAATAGCTGTTGATCATGTGGACCTGGTCCTTTTCGCCCATCTTACCAACGGTATCCTTGTACATCATAACGGTGGAGGAGCCGCCGTCTAAGTTACAGGCATTTACGGCGCCGTATTCTGTCATAATATCAATGACATCTCTGTAAGAGCCGCCGATAGAGCCGGCCTGGCGACCGTCGATACAAAGGAAGATCACCGCGCCGTCTGCGCGCTGACCGATGGCGGTACGGGGATTCCAACCGGAATTGGAATTGTATGCTTCCATATTCGGTTGTCCGTTCATGATTAAGACAGGACCGAAGCAGCAGCCGTCACGAATGCCTAGCTCCATGGCCTGGGAGGCGGTCATGGTTTTGGCAACCACAAGTTTATCGTCGTTATTAAAGCCCACAAAGCCCTGCTCGGGAGCAGAACCGGAATTCCATACTACCTTGCCGCCGGCAACAACAAGACCCTGGGGAACGCTGCCTACGATGGGGTCGCTGGTGCCGTTATCGTAGAATGCGCCGGCGTTAATGGCGGCAAGCGCGCCTTGCTTAACGATCTCCTGGTTGATTCTGGTGCCGGGAATGCTGGTGGAGAACTTCTCAGTGGAGGTTGCCATATACACAGCGGAGGGGTCTTTGATCAGCATTACATAGGCATTGTAGGTGCCGCCGGAGATGTATTCAATGCGAATTCCGTCGGGGTGATCCTCCCACTCATTGTTCTCCAGGACAAGAGGAGGAACATAAGCCGGTTCTTGAATGGTAATGCCGCTCAGATCCGGGGTTTCAACATTTTCTTGAATTTTATCAACCATTTCCGAGCCGATAAACAGACCGGGGAACCACTTCATGCCGCTGGTTTCCAGCATGGACATGGTCAGAACATTCCGGGCATAAGGACTGGGCCCGTTAAAAATCAGATTGCAGATTAAGACAAGACCGATCACAAGCACCAGGATCAATGTCAGCAGGCACAGAAGTGTGCGGCGCAGAATGGTCAGGGCCAGCTTGCCTTCTTTGGTTTGGAACCATTGGGCGATGGAATCTAGGAAATTTTTCATTATCTAAAAACCTCTTGGATCATGATTTGTTTTTCGGAGAGAATACCCAGCGCTGCTGGATGATAAAACTGACAAAGAACAGAAGTACCATTACGATGGCGTAAATTACGCCACGGAGCAATGTGTCTTCCGGATCTATGGAGAATATCCGATAAGTACCATAGGTCAGAAGCAGCTGCGCAAAGGCTTGGGGAATGGCCAGAGCGAAATACCGCAGCATTGCTGTAAGGGTTCTGCCCCTGGCGTGGAATACCAATCGCTGGTTGATAAAGAAGTTCAGTAGCGAAGAGGCGGTTCGGGCAATGGCGAAGGGTACGATTGTGAGCCATGGATCGGCGATGGCATCGTGCAGCACATAAGACGCGCCGACAAACAGGCCTTCGTCTGCCACAGAGGATACTAAGGAACTGAGGGTATACTTAAAGAAGTGAGATAAGATCAGTTTGTAGATCCGCCAGGAATCGCGAACTGCCCGGAAGTGGGAGCTCTTGTTTTCTTCAATGTAGACAGTTCTGATCTTGACCTCAGAGTAGGGGACAAAGTGAACCTTCATTGCAAGCAGCATATTGGTTTCATATTCAAACCGCTCGCCTTTGACTTTGAGAAAAAGGGGCAGGATATGCCTGGGGATCGCCCGAAGACCCGTTTGTGTGTCGGAAATGGTCATTCCAACAAAAATTTTAAAGATCGCAGATGTGATTTTGTTGCCGTAGCGGCTCCTGGGTGGAACCTGGGGCAAATTGAAGTCCCGGCAGCCCAGGACAACCCGTTCATTGGTGAGCATTTCCAGAGTGCAGGCGGCGGTATCTTCCGGGTGGTGCTGATTGTCACCGTCGACGGTGATTACGCCCTTGGCATTGGGTCGGTTTTCCAGGAACCAGGCAAAGCCGGTTTTCAGCGCAGCACCTTTTCCCAGGTTTACTTCATGGTGCAGCAGATGAACTTGCGGGAGCGCCGCAGCTTGCTCGAAGAGGGGAAGCTTTTCCGGTTTGCTCCCGTCGTTAATTAAGATAATATCAGAAAATCCCTGAGCCAGCAGGCCGTGGATTACGGCAAATAATTTTTCGTCCGGATCCAGGGAAGGCAGAATAACAGAAACGTCGGACAGTTCCGGCATGGCAGCTCCTTTCCCGGTGGCATTAGTGCGCACCGACGCTGTAATTTCGCACAGGTATTATAGCATAGTTTTCGTCATAATGGAAGTCTTATATGACGGATTTTTGCAGATTTTGCCGAAAATGCTGAGGGAAAATTTGCCTGCTAAGGGAATTATGCCATGTTGAAGTGGGTTTCACACAGCCACTGGCGGAAAAAGATGCCCACAGACGATTTTGTCTGTGGGCGGGTTTTAATTATCTTCTACCAACCGGGTTTTGGTTAGTTGTGTTTTGTGATAATAGAGAACTGTTAATGTGCTGCACAGAAGCCATCCGGCCGGGTAACCCATGGCGATAGGAATGATCTCATTGCAGACCTGGGACATGATGAACAGGTATACCTGTCGGAATGCCACAAAGGAAGCGAGCATGATGAACATGGGTGCCCGGGAGTTACCTGCGCCGCGCAGGGCACTGGAATAGATCTGGTTGAAGCAGCAGAGGATATAAAACGGGGAAATCCAGCGAAGCAGCATAGTGCCGTAGTCAATGACTTCCGGCTTGCTGTTGAAGAAGGCGACGATTTGGGGCGCAAAGATCATAACGGGGATCAAAAGCAGCGCTGTACTGGAAATGGCCAGCACAGCAGAAACGCGGACGCCCTTCTTTGCCCGGTCTATTAGGTTCTTTCCGAGATTTTGTCCCACAAAGGTAGTGGCAGCCAGTGAAATGGACTGCATAGGCAGGAACAGAAGCTGATCGACTTTTGCGTAAGTAGTCCAGCCGGACATGCAATTGTCGCCAAAAAAATTGATATAGGACTGCACAAAAATGTTGGAGAATGCGGTGATGGCCATTTGCAGCGCCGCGGGGATACCGACTTTGAAGATCTTTCTGAGCATATCCCAGTGAATCTTTAAGTGAGAGATTTTTAGTTGCACGCTGTTTTTTGTGCGAAGCAGGGTGATGATCACCAGCAATGCGGATACGCCCTGGGAAACAATGGTCGCCAGCGCCACGCCCTGGACGCCCATGTTGAAGGCAAGCACAAATAACAGGTCCAGTACGGTGTTGAGCAGAGCGCAAACCATGAGAAAATAGAAAGGACGCCGTGAGTCGCCAACGGCGCGCAAAATACCGGCGCCGATATTGTATAGCATCAATCCAAGGATACCGGAGAAATAGGTGGATAGATATGTGGTGGATTCCGGCAATACATTGGCGGGAGTTTTCATCAGTTGCAGCATAAAGGGTGTCATGGCAAGACCAAGACCGGTAAATGCAACGCCCATAATGAGCGTCAGCACAATGGAGGTATGTACGGCATCTTGAACTTTGTCGTATTTTTGTGCGCCGTAGTACTGACTGATCACGACACCTGCACCGGAGGAAAGACCCAGAAAGAAGCCAATGAGCATATTGACAATGGGGCCTACCGTGCCAACGGCAGCGTATGCTTCGTTGCTGACATACCGACCAACGACCCAGGTGTCTACTGTGTTATAAAGTTGTTGGAACAGATTACCCAGCAGCAGGGGAAAGGCAAAGCAGATAATGTGACGGATAATGCTGCCTTCGGTCATGTCCACGTCTTGCCTTTTGTGCCGGGGCAGGTGTATTATGTGTCTGTGTAGCATAGTTGTCCTTCTTTGTCTAGAAAAGGTTTGAAATAAAAATTTCAAGGCCGATGAGAATTAAAATCACACCGCCCAGAATGCCGGATTTTCCGGCCAGGCATACGCCGGCTTTTCTGCCGATCAGGAGGCCACAAATGCAAATGATGAAGGTGACACAGGCGATAATTACTGCACAAAGCAGCGCCTCTGCAAAGCGGTAATTTGCAATGGTGAAGCCGACACTCAGCGCGTCAATGGAAGTGGCGACACCTTGAATCAGGAGCGCAGTGAATGTGGCCGGAGGTGCGGTACACTCTTTACAATCTTTGATTTCAAGACCTTCTTTGAGCATCTTTCCGCCAATAAAACCAAGAAGCAAAAGGGCGATCCAGGGGATCAACTGCTGAAATGCAGCGAAATGCTCGGCAACGGTATGTACGCAGAGCCAGCCGAGCAGGGGCATCAGCGCTTGAAATATGGCAAAAATTCCTGCAATAAAGCACATTTTTCCCGGTTTCATATTGGGCTCGTTCAGGCCGTTGGCAAGAGAAACGGAAAATGCGTCCATGGCAAGACCGACGCCAAGCAAAATGCTGTTAAAAAAGAAAACAAAACCAAGATTCATAAATAAACCTTTCGAACAGAAAATCCGCAGCGGGATTCTTTACACGATTACGGAAGCTCAATAATAAATATGGCTTAGTATATCAAATGTTGCTTAAAAAGTAAAGTGACCAAGGCTTTTTACGCAAAAAAAGAAATGACCCTTGACCGGCTTCGTGATCTGCTCGGTCAAGGGTCATTTCTGTTCGCTCTTATTATCTAACATCCTTGGTTAACCTCTCTTTCGTAGATTCGACTTGGCTTACCTGCTTTTTACACCGTTCCGCTACTTCTTAAATTCTTATTTTCATGTTTCTCATTCAAATTTGAGACGTTCTTTTGTGGGAACATTTCCTTGCAGGCAGCGTATCGTGTTCGGCGCAGCTTAGCGCCTTTTGGGTGTACCGTTTGTGGTTTACATTCCTTCCTGTTTTGCATCGTTATTCGTTTGCTTATTCGGTTGTTCGGTATCACCCTTTCTGACTATAAGATACCATATGCGAAAAGAAAAATCAATAGATAACTTGTACAAAATAAATAAAAACATTTTGTTCAATCTGCGGAAATATAACATTTTGCACAGAAAACGGTTGACACAGGGAACAAAGAGTGATATAATAATTATGTTGTTGGTTTTGCAGAAAACTACCGCCCCGGAAATTTTATCCGGGGCGGCTGATTCTTTCTGTTATGCCAGTGTTTGTTCAATAAATTCTTCAATGCGGGCCTTGGACTCCGGTGCCACGATAGAGCCGAGGGCCTGGCCGTCCCGGTAGAGCACCAGGGTGGGAATGACTTCAATTTGCTCCATGTTGGCAAGCAGAGGCTCATTGTCAATGTTTACCAATCCTACGTTGACGGTGCCTTGCTGGGAGATCTGCTCCATGGCCGGGGTGATCCGCCGGCAGTATACGCACCAGGGCGCCCAGAATTCTACCAGCACAGGTTCACTTTTTTGGGTGAGCTCCTGGAATTGTGCTTGGTTCAGGTTGGTCATAAGCTTGTCCTCCAAATCAGTTTTCAGAAAATTGATCCTTGCCTACCGAGCATAGGGGACACAGGAAGTCTTCGGGAAGATCCTCAAAACGGGTGCCGGGGGCAATGCCTTCTTCCGGATAGCCCAGCTCTTCGTTGTACTCCCAGCCGCAAACGTCGCATACATAAGTTTTCATAGTGTTTAACTCCTTTGTTGTTTATTGTACCCTTATTATATTCACATATTTTACAGATTTCTGTGACTAACTCACCAAATTAAGATTGTTTTGACTTGTTGAAAAAAAGTGTTATACTGATTGTATAAGGAGGCGATGGGATGACTTTTTCAGATTATTTTCCTGTGTGGAATAAGCTGACCGCAGATCAGCAGAAGCATATTCTGGCTGTGACGGAATTTCGCGCGGTGAAGGCCGGAACAATGGTCCATAGCGGCGGCTCCGATTGCCTGGGCATGATTCTTGTTGCAAAGGGCCAGCTTCGCGCTTATATTCTGTCCGAAGAGGGCAGGGAAATTACCATCAGCCGCTTCTTTGAGATGGATTGCTGCCTGTTTTCTGCATCCTGCGTGATGCCCAATATGCAGTTGGATATTTTTATTGAGGCGGAAAAAGATACCGAGTTTTGGGTGGTACCTGCCTGCCTTTATCAAAATTTGATTCATGAGTCATTGCCTGTTTCTAATTATGCCCAGAATTTGATTGCTAATCACTTTTCTGAGCTGATGTGGCTGATGGAGCAGATCATGTGGAAAAGCTTTGATAAGCGGCTTGCGGCATTTTTGTTGGAAGAAAGCGCCTTGGAAGAAACGGACAGTCTGAAAATTACCCATGAAAGAATTGCGAATCACATGGGGACTGCAAGAGAAGTGGTGACCAGAATGCTTCGTTATTTCCAAAGCGAAGGCATGGTTCGGCTGACCAGAGGTACGATTGATATTTTGGACAGCAAGCGGTTAAGAGTATTACAGAATTAAAAAACGCGCTGCTTGCAGCGCGTTTTTTTATCCCAGAGCTACGTCTAGGGTCATCATCAGGGTGAAGCCGACGGCAAATAATACCGTTCCGATGTGGGAGTGTTCACCCTCGGACATTTCCGGAATCAGTTCCTCCACCACAACGTACAGCATGGCACCGGCGGAGAAGGTCAGAAAATAGGGGAGAACCGGTGCAACCCAGGAGGCCAGCAAAATGGTAATTATGGCGCCGATGGGTTCGATGATGCCTGAAAGGACGCCGTAGCCGAAAGCGGGGAAGCGTTTCATGCCGTTGCTTCTAAGGGGCATGGAGATGATCGCGCCCTCCGGCAGGTTTTGCAGCGCAATGCCCAGGGAAAGGGCAAGAACACCGGCCATGGAAATGGTGTGATTACCGGAAAGAAAACTGGCGATCACTACGCCCACAGCCATGCCTTCCGGAAGGTTGTGCAGCGCAACAGCAAGCACCATCATGGCAGAATTTCCCAGATTGCTTACAAGGCCCTCCGGCTTGTCGCTGTTCAGATGCAGGTGGGGGATCAGTTTATCCAGAACAAGCAGGAATCCAAAACCTGCCCATACGCCGATGAGCGCAGGCAAAAACGATAGGTTGCCTAAGCTTTCCGATTGCTCGATGGCAGGAATGATCAGACTCCAAATAGAGGCAGCCACCATGACACCTGCGGCAAAGCCGGTAAGCGCCCTCTGCAAGGGGCGATTCATTTTTCCTTTCATGAAGAAAACGAAGGCTGCGCCGATGGTGGTGCCCAGGAAGGGCAGGAACACAGCACTTAATAACTGAAATTTCATCGTCTTATCTCCTTTTTGGGATTTTTTCCTTTATATTACTATGAAAAGAACGGGCCTTCTGTGATTAAGTCACTATACTTTTCAGAATAATTCGTGTATAATAAGGCCACATAAAAAGTGGAGGTATGCATCATGTATATTACAGATGACATTCGCTATATCGGTGTCAATGATCATAAAGTGGACCTGTTCGAGGGCCAGTACCCGGTGAAAAACGGTATCTCTTATAATTCCTATATTATCATGGATGACAAGATCGCGGTTATGGATACGGTTGATCAGAATTTTACCCATGAATGGCTGGATAATATTCAAAATACATTACAGGGTCTCACACCGGATTATCTGGTGGTGCAGCACATGGAGCCGGATCATGCGGCAAATATTGCAAATTTCTGCAAGACCTATCCCGATGCGGTGGTGGTATCTTCTGCGAAGGCCTTTACGATGATGGGTAACTTCTTCGGCGATAATTTTGCAGATCGGCGGATCGTAGTGACAGAGGGCGATACTCTGAATTTGGGCAAGCACACGCTGACCTTTGTGGCGGCGCCTATGGTTCACTGGCCGGAAGTGATTGTGACATATGATGCTTATGATAAGGTGCTGTTCTCTGCGGACGGCTTCGGTAAGTTCGGCGCACTGGATGTAGAAGAAGATTGGGATGATGAAGCTCGCCGGTATTTCATCGGTATCGTGGGAAAATACGGCGCGCAGGTACAGGCGCTGCTGAAAAAGGCTGCGGGATTGGACATTGCCAAGATCTGCCCCCTGCACGGACCGGTGCTGACGGAGAATCTGGGACACTATCTGAATCTTTACGATATCTGGTCTTCTTACCGCCCGGAAAGTGAAGGCATTGTGGTTGCCTATACATCGGTTTACGGACATACCCGGGCAGCGGTGGATCTTTTGGTGCAGATGTTGCGCAGTAAGGGCTGCCCCAAAGTGGTCGTGCATGATCTGGCAAGATGCGACATTGCCGAGGCGGTTGCAGACGCATTCCGGTACAGCAAGCTGGTTTTGGCTACCACCACCTATAATGCTGATGTATTTCCGTTCATGAAGACCTTTATCCATCATTTGACAGAGAGAAATTATCAGAACCGCGCTGTGGGTTTGATTGAAAACGGCTCCTGGGCGCCTTTGGCGGCCAAGGTGATGAGCAATATGTTCCAAAACAGCAAGGCGCTGACCTTTACGGATACCACAGTTACCATTTGCTCTGCGCTCAATGAGCAAAGCAAGAATCAGCTGGAAGATCTGGCAGAGGAGCTTTGCCGGGAATATCTGGCCCGCCAGGATGCTACGGCGGATAAGCATGATATGACGGCGCTGTTTCATATCGGCTACGGCCTTTATGTGGTGACTTCCAACGACGGTAAGAAAGACAACGGCTTGATCGTGAATACGGTCACCCAGGTGACCAGTACGCCCAACAGGGTGGCGGTTACCATCAATAAGGAGAATTACTCTCACCATGTGATCAAGCAGACCGGCATGATGAATGTAAACTGTCTGGATGTTACCGCACCTTTCTCTGTGTTCCAGAATTTTGGCTTCCAGAGCGGACGCACAGCGGATAAGTTGGCGGGACTGGAAGAACTCAGAAGTGATAACGGCCTGCGTTTTCTTCCTTCTTATATCAATGCCTTTATGAGCTTGAAGGTGGAAAGCTATGTGGACCTGGATACCCACGGTATGTTTATTTGCTCTGTAACCGAGGCCCGGGTCATGTCCGACAAGCAGACCATGACATATAACTACTATTTGGACGAAGTCAAGCCCAAACCGGAAACGGAAGGGAAGAAGGGTTACGTATGTAAGATCTGCGGCTGGGTTTACGAGGGTGATACGCTGCCCGATGATCTGGTATGTCCCCTGTGCAAGCATGGAGCGGCGGATTTTGAACCCATTGTTTAAAGCAAAAAAGTGCCGGGACCGATTTCGGTCCCGGCACTTTTATTTTTCAAGCG